>NZ_JBHSRF010000040.1:0-76815 GCF_042658925.1 Sphaerisporangium aureirubrum | reverse complement strand
TTGTTCACCCCGGCCAGACGTCTGCCTCGGCGGCCGCCTTGGCCGGCGCCGCGACGGTGGGACGCGGTACGGCGAACCCGGCACCGCCGGACGGCGGTCGAGCTAACGCCTCTTCCGTTGCCCGCACGGGTTGTCCACCCCGGCCAGACGTCTGCCTCGGCGGACGCCTTGGCCGGCGCCACGACGGCAGAACGCGATACGGCGAAGTCGATGACCGGGCTGTGGCGTATTTCCGTCGGCGTCCAGCTGTCTACCGCTGTTGGCTGTGTCTTCGATCGGCGCCGAGGCGGCGGGACGTGGTACGGCGAATCCGGCGCCGCTGTACGGCGAGACATCACCCCGGGTTGCCGGATCAGGAACAGCTGATGCCAAGGGACCAACGACAACAAACCCCTCCGGCTGGGGTGGATGGGCCCACCCGTTGTCGATTCCCACCTCGTCGACCATGGCCCACCCGATCCACGGCGTATTCATCAACGCACGCTGACGCTACCCCGCGAACGCGGGCGCCCCGGCGAACCTGATTCGCACCCGCCACCGCCAATCCCGGTCACCGGTCCCGTGGACGTGACCTGGACGGCACCGCGACGACAAGACGCCGTACAACGAACCCGGCGCCGCATACGGCGAAACACCACCCTGTACGGCGAAACACCACTCGTACGGCGAAACACACGGATCGCGGTGGATGACGTGCCCTGAAGTGGCGGAATTTGTGACGTCTTGAGGAGAGTAAGCAAGTCCGACCACTCGGTATCGGGAACATCTCGGGTCTTCAGCTCGCGTACGGAATCACGCCATTCGGCGGGACGGTCGCCACCTCGCGGTGGAGCACCATGAGCCCGGCAGGACCCGGGGGCGCGGGGGTGTCCCCCGCATAAGAACAGCCCTTGCGCTCTTCCGCGCGGAGCGCGCCCGGCGCAAGGACCATTTCCGCTGGCGTCCACTCACCCGGGTTGTCCCCGTACAGCGAACCCGGCACCGCTGTATGGCGAGACCCCCGGTTCCCCCGGGTTTCCCCGGGGCGCCGGGGGTGGTTCAGGTCGATGGGTCGGTTGTGGTGCCCTCTTCGGTGCTGATGAGGGTGTCGATGGCGGCGAAGAAGCGGGCTATGCCGGGGCGGTTGGGGCCTTTTGTTCGGCTGGTGGTGTGGGCGGCTGGGTCTGTCCACTCGACGATGTCGAGCCATTCGTTGTTGGGGAGGCGGATGAGGCGGGCGCCTAGGAAGCCGGTGCGGTCTTCGGTGAAGTCTTTGAGCATGGCTGGGCGGGCGGCCAGGAGTTCGGGGACCTTGTCTTCGGTCACGGTGAATCTGGTGAGCTCGATCGTGGTCATGCCGGTCTCCTTGGTCACTGATGATGACAGTCAATATTAGTGACTATATCAGCGAGGTCAGAGAGCGGGGACGTCGGCGGGGAGGTGGATGGCGGTGGTGCCGGGGCCGGTGGGGAGGAAGGTGTAGGTCTGGGGGGTTTGGGTGGCGCGGATGCGGCGGAGTTCGGGGGCGGTGTAGCGGGGGACGCGGCGGTGCCATTCGAGGATGCCGGACATCCATTCCTTGAGGAGGTCGGCGTGGCGGGTGAGGGCGGCGCGGGACGTCTCGTCCAGGGAGAGGTCATCGAACAGGGCGGGGAGGGCGGTGGAGGCCAGGTGCTCGAACTGGCGCATGCGGGCGGTCATCAGGTCGGCGACGACGTCTCTGGCCTTCCAGCGGTCGACGTCCAGGAACTTCTGGACCACCAGGACCAGGTTGTGGAGCTCGCCCTCGAACTCGATCTCCTTCTGGTAGGAGAACAGGTCGTTGGTGAAGCAGGCGTAGTCCTGGGCGGCGGTGTCGAGTTCGCGCAGGGTGCGGTGCTGCCAGACCTCTTGGGGGATCTCGTCGGAGGAGGCGATGCGGGACAGGGCGATCGTGAGATCCGAGCCGAAGGTCCTGCGGCGCATCTCGACGTAGTCGATGGGGTCGGGGATGCGGTGCTTCGCCTGGTTCGCGAGCTCCCACAACCAGCTCGCGGTGCAGTCGAGGACCGCCGTGCGGAACCGCAGCCGGTGGGACGGGGACATCGGGTCGGCGGTGCGGCGCCACAGGTCGTCCAGGCCGCGCTCCAGGGGGCTGAGCGGCTCGGGGGTGGCACCCATGTCGAGGGGGACGAACAGGGCCAGCCGGTCGTCGCACGCCTTGGCGGCGGCGAGGTCGCGGGTGGCGCCGAACACCGCGGGGTAGTAGTCGTCGCCGTAGGTGCCCCAGACCAGCCACTCGGCGGAGAGGTCGAGCCCCTCGGGCTCGGCGTCCGCGTGGATCATCGCGGCGCAGTACGCGAGGTCCATGCCGTGGAAGCGCCGCTCGTCCCACAGCCCGCCGGCCTCGACCCCGGGCAGTGAGTCGAAGATGCCCATGTCCCGCGCCCACTCCAGCGAGTGGCGCCGGGCGTCTTCCAGGTGGGGGCTGGTGCGGATCGGGAACGGCATGTACAGGGTGGGCAGCGGCAGGTGGCCGACCTGCTCGAACGGGACGTAGGAGTGCGCGCGCGCCCGGCGGGGCAGCCCGGTGAGCAGCGCGGACCGCGCGAGCCGGGTGAGCGAGGTGCCGAGCCCGGCCGGGCCGTCCAGCACGCCGGGGGAGTCGGACAGCGCGCCTTGGTTCATGTACCGGCTGGAGCGCGCGTGCCACTCGTGGCCGCCGGACTGCCAGTCCTGGAGGCCCTTGGTGTACGCGGCCACCGCGGCCTGCTCGTGCGGCGGGACGGCGTGCTCGGCCAGCAGCGCGGGGATCTCGGTCAGCGCGGTGTCCTCGAACTGCTGGAGCCGGGAGGTGAGCAGGTCGTTGACCAGCTCGGCGGCCTGCTGGGTGGTGCAGTCGAAGAACCTCTCGAAGACCAGCACGGCGTTGGAGTTCTCGCCTTCCTCGCGCACCTCGCGCTGGTAGGAGAACAGGTCGTTGCGCAGGTGGACGGCGTCGGCGAAGGTGTCGCACAGCACCCGCAGCGGCCGGGTGGCCGCCAGCGCGCCGGGCACCTCGGCCCCGGCGGCGTACTCGACGAGGTTGGCCGACCAGGGGGCGCCGCCGACCCGGCGGCGCATCTGGACGTACTCGATGGGGTTGGCGATGCGGCCGCGCTCGATGTTCTCGAGCTCCCACATCGACTCGACCATGAGGTTGTGGGTGCTGAGGGTGAAGCGGCGCCGCCAGGCGGCGGACATGGACGGGACGGTGCGCTCCCACAGGTCCTTCAGCCCGGCCTCGGCGGGGTTCTCGGGCTCGGGCGGTTGTTCGCCCTCGGCGGTCATGAACAGCTCCAGCCGGTCGAGATGGGCCTTGGCGCCGGCGAGGTCGCGGGAGTACTTGTACAGCTCCAGGAAGTGGTCGTCGAAGAAGAACACCCAGACGTACCAGTCGGTGATCAGGTCGAGCGCCGGGCCGTCGCAGTCGGGGTGGGTGTAGGCGCACATCAGTGCGTAGTCCATGCGCGCCAGCGCGTCCTCGTCCCAGACGACGCCGCCGTCCGGCGTGGGGGTGTCGAGCATGCCCATGCGCCGGGCCCAGCCCATGCTGTGCGCCCGGGAGCGTTCCAGGTGCGGATTCAGCCGGGGCGGGTAGGCCAGATAGAAGTCGGGCAACGTGAAGGCCTGCATGGGGGGCGCCTCCCTTTCCTGAACCGGCCGTGCTGTGTCACTTACCGTGAGCAGAACATCGCTTACAGTACCGCACCGCGGGAGGTCGTAGGTCCCGGCCGGTGGAGACCTTCGAGCCTGCCCTTCCCCCTCTTCGGTCGCTGTGATGAAGGCGAGGAGGCAGTCGTGATCGTGACGGGAGTCGACGGGTCGGAGGCGGGGGTGGCCGCGGCGCGCTGGTCGGCCCGGTCGGCGGCGCAGCGGGGCTCGGCCCTGCGCGTCGTGCACGTCATGCCCGCGTGGGCGTGCGACCCGGACGAGAGCGGCCCGTACGCGGGGGTCGCCCGGTGGATGCGCGCGGGCGCGCAGGCGGTGCTCGACGAGGCCGTCACGGCGGTCCGGGAGGAGGCGCCGGGGGCCGTGGTGAGCTCGGGGCGGCTGCCCGGCGATCCCCGGGGCGCGCTGATCGCCGCGGCGGCGGACGCGGAGCTGCTCGTGGTGGGCAACCACGGCATCGGCGGCTTCCGCGGCGCCCTGCTCGGCTCGGTGGCCCTCGGGGTGGCCGGCCGGGCCGCCTGCCCGGTCGCCGTGGTCCGCGACCAGGCGGTCCCTCCGCGCCCGGAACTCGTGCTCGGCGTCGACGACGCGGACATCGGCGCGGCGCCGATCGAGTTCGCCTTCGCCGAGGCCGCCAGGACCGGCGCGGCCCTCATCGTGGTCCACGCCACGACCAACGACGTCCCGGCCGGCTCTCCGCACACGGCCGCCCGCGCCGTCGCGGCCGCCCGTGTCCGTCACCCGGCCGTCAAGGTGGCCGAGCTGGACGTCCCCGGCCACCCGGTGGACGTCCTGCTGGACGCCGCCTCCGGCGCCGAGTGCCTGGTCGTCGGCTCCCGGGGCGTCGGCGGCCTCACCGGCCTTCTCCTCGGCTCGGTGAGCCACGGCGTCCTCCACCACGCCGGATGCCCCGTCGTGGTGGTCCCCACCTCGTCCGGCGAGGCTCAGGAGGGCAGGTAGATCCAGTACACGGACTCCTCGCCGGGCAGGTAGGGGGAGTCCAGGCGTTTGCCCACCACCCCGGGCAGGCGCTGCTCGCGGGCGGCGCGGCGGACGGCCACGGCCTCGCCCGGCCAGGCGGGCGCGGTCTGCCACCGGGGGCCCGCGATCGCCATGTCCGCGAGGACGGCCCGGCGGGTGGTGTACGGCTCGGTGAGCAGGGAGCGCCCGTCGTCGTGCGGGACGTCGAAGGCGACGTAGACCGGGGTGCCCGCCAGCGGCACGATCTCGCCGTCCAGGATCACGGACCTGCTCCCGAAGGTCCCGGCCATCGGGCGCAGCCAGCGGTGTTCCTGGGTGATGTCCGCGCCGGTGGCCGAGCGGAGCGTGAGCCGGCCGCCCTGGACGTGGGCGAGCGCCCGCAGCCCGCCCCAGGCGAACTCCCAGGCGTAGGCCTCGGGCTCGCGCGGCGCGCGGGCCCGGGTCACCGGTGTCATCGGGGCGAGGGACGCGGGCGGGCGCTCCCAGCCGTCGTCCGGCGGGTCCATCCGGTGGATCATCCAGTTGCGGTCGCGGGTCCGGAACAGCACGTACCTGCCGGAGACCCGGGAGCCGCGCAGCACCACCTTGACCTCGCGGTCGCTCCACTTCTCGGTCTCGTAGGAGCCCCGGTCCCAGATCGTCATCGTGCCGCCGCCGTACTCGCCCGCCGGGATCTCGCCCTCGAAGGCGGCGTACTCCATCGGGTGGTCCTCGGTCCGGACGGCCAGGTGGTTGGTGCCCGGGTCGGGAGGCAGGCCCTTGGGGATGGCCCAGGAGACCAGGACGCCGTCCCGTTCCAGGCGCAGGTCCCAGTGCAGCGACCGCGCGTGGTGCTCCTGGATCACGAACGTGTCGTCGCCGCCCGCCGGCTGCGGGCCTTCGGCGGGGACGGGTTCGGCGGTGCGCAGGGGGTCGCGCTTGCTCCGATACCGTTTTAATCTGTCCGCCACACCGATCGTTCTACCCGCGCCGGGCGCGACATTCCCCTCCGAGCCGCCTGAAACGGTTCGTTTCGGCGGCCGGGATCGTCAAGTGTTCGGCTGGCAGGAAGCGGGCGGACGCGGGCAACTTGCTGACTTTCCTTTCCCTGGTTTCGGGCCCCCGCGGGCCGCAGAGTTGATTGCGCGGAGACAATTCCGCAGCCATCGGAAAGGGGTTGAGCAAATGGCACAAAAGGTCTGGGACGAACTCCAGGTCTGGGATGAGCTCGAAGTCTGGGACGAGGCGAAAGTCTGGGACGAGCTCGAGGTGTGGGACCGGCTGGAGGTCTGGGACGACCTGGAGGTCTGGGACCGCCACAAGGTCTGGGACCGCGACGAGCTGCGCCGCGTCTGGGACGAGTTCAAGGTCTGGGACGAGTGGAAGGTCTGGGACGAGCTCCAGGTCTGGGACGCGATGAAGGTCTGGGACTAACCCCGGATGAGACCACCGCGGAACGGGTCCGCGGTGCTCGCGGGGCCCGGTGGCGCACTCTGGCCACCGGCCCCGCCGGCCCCGGACCCGGTCCGCCCGAACCCCGGCGCGACCCGGAGGAACGCCGCACCATCCCGTGCCCGCGGGCACGGACGACCGAAGGAGAGACATGGCAGAGCCGTACGCGCCGATGCCGGACGACTGGCAGCGGGCGCTCGCGGTCGTGGCCCACCCGGACGACCTGGAATACGGGCCCGCGTGCGCGGTGGCGGCGTGGACCGCGGCGGGAAAGGAGGTCGTCTACGTCATCGCCAGCCGCGGCGAGGCGGGCATCGACTCATTGACCCCCGAGGAGGCGGGGAGGATCCGCGAGCGCGAGCAGATCGAGGCGGCGGCCGTGGTGGGCGTCGGCAAGGTCGATTTCCTCGGCCACCGCGACGGCGTCATCGAGTACGGCCTGTCACTGCGCCGCGACATCGCCGCCGCGATCCGGACATACCAGCCGGACATTCTGGTGACGCTCAATCATCACGCACGCTGGAGGAGCGGGGACTGGAATTCCCCGGATCACCGTAATGTCGGTACGGCCGCGTTGGACGCCGCGGCCGACGCGGGAAATCGCTGGATTTTCCCCGAGTTGATGGAAAGGGGACTCAAGCCGTGGCCGGGCGTCCGCTACGCCGCCGTGGGCGGCTCGCCGTACGCCCGGCACGCCGTGGACGTCACCGGCACCCTCGACCAGGGCGTCGCCGCCCTGGAGGCCCACCGCTCCTACCTCCCGGCCCTTCCCCCCGGCCACCCGATGGCCGACGCCAGAGGATTCCTTGCGGCCAAGGTGGAGCGGTTCGGCCGCAGATTCGGCGGCACTCCCGCCATCGCCTTCGAGGTGATCGGCGTCTGACCGGCGGGAACCCTTCGAAGGGGTGCCCGCCGGCCAGGGCGGACGAGAGGTCAGGCCGGTTGCGGGGCGGGACGGGTGCGTTCCGCCCACCGGATGACCGGGCCGCTGAGAACCAGCCCGGCCCCGAACAACGCCGCCAGGACGGCCCAGCCGCCGAGACCGAAGTACTCCGGCAGCAGCGTGACCAGCGTCGGGCCCGCGACGGCGGCCAGCGCGTCGCCGGTGGAGAACAGGCCGCCGTACTTGCCCTGGGCGTGGTCGGGGGCCAGCTCGTAGCGCAGGCCCCACCGGGCGCCCTCGCCCCAGATCTCGCCCAGCGAGAAGACGATCATCGCGACCACCATGATGACGGTGGCCGTCACCGCCGGGACCCCGGCGGCCAGCCCGGTGATCACGCAGGCGGCGGCGAGCCCGAGGAAGGTCCAGCGTTGCAGCCGGGCGGCCCCGGGGACGGTGTCCGCGCCTCGCGCGGCGCGGACCTGCAGGAACACCACCATCACCGTGTTGATGGCCATGAGCCAGGCGGCCAGCGCCCTGGGCGCCTCCGTCTGGGTGACCAGCCACACCGGCAGGCCGACCGCGGCGAGCACCGGCCCGAGCCGCGCGATCCCCGCCACCTGCGCCACCGCCAGGTACGGCCAGTCGCGCAGCGACATCCACCCGCCGTCGCCGTCACGCGCGCGGTCGCCGCGGGTGCCGGGCACCCGGGGCAGCCTCAGGTACAGCGCCGCCGCGACGAGCATCGCCAGCGCGTTGCCCCACATGAGCGACAGGTACGCGGGCCGGGTGTCGATCGCGATCACCACGCCGGCCGCCAGCACACCGATGGTGAAGCCCGCGTTGAACACCGACCTCAGGTACGCCGACAGCTTCACCCGTCCTTCGCGGCCCATCAGCCCGGAGATGAGCGCGCCGCGGGACACCTGCCCGCCGCTGTCGGCGATGCCGAGCAGGCCCACCACCAGCAGGTACGCGGGGAAGTTCGCGACCAGCGTGACCAGCCCGAGCGCCACCACCTTGGCCAGCGTCAGCAGGACGGTGACCTCGCGGGGGCCGAAGCGGTCGGCCAGGTGGCCGAGCGGCACGTTGATCGGCAGGCTGGCCAGCCCGATCAGGGACAGGCCGATGCCCACCTGGCTGGACGACAGCCCCACCTCGCGGATGAAGTAGACCGCCGAGCCCGACAGGTACAACCCGTTGCCGACGCTGGACACGGCCGAGCAGATGACGAGCATCCGGCCGGGTCCCGCCGGGGGCAGCAGCCGCGACAGGCGGTCGCGCAGCGATCGGGGCGCCGAGGGGGCGGCCTCGTTTTCCTCGGTGACAGTCAAGACGTCTCCCATCGATCGGTCGCCTGCACGGCCGCGTAGAGGGTGTCGGTCACGCAACCGCGTGATTGCTTGGCGGCGATGGTCCCGATGCCGTACCCGATGGCCCGCACCCCGAGGGCGGGGGCGATCTCGGCGGGGCGGTAGAACATCGTCGCGAAATAGATGAACGAGGCGTCGGGGTCGTCGTAGTCGGTGCCGTTCATCAGGACGGTCAGGCTGTCGCCGTCCCGGATGAACAGGCTGAAGGCCAGCATCCTGCCGTCCTTGCGCGCCTCGACCACGATCAGGTCGCCCGCGCCGAAGTGGTCGCGCAGGTACCGCAGCGAATGGGCCTCACGCCCGGGGTCGGGGTCGCCGCCGTACTTGGCGACCAGGTTGCAGCGCAGCCGGATCAATTCCGGCTCGTCATCGGTGACGGCCCGCTCGGTGACGGTGATGCCGCGCGCCTGGATCTCGCGCAGCTCCCGCCGCACCGCCGTGCGCTTGTTGCGGGACAGCGTGCGCAGGTATCCCTCGAAGTCGGTCCACCCGACCCGCATGTCGCAGCGCTCGACCATGGGGATCAGCGTGTACCCGGCCGCGGTCAGCGCCGCGCCGAACTCGGGGTGGTCCCCGCGCAGGTAGAGGTAGGCGACGCTGCGTATCCCGTTGTCCCGGGCCCACCGCGTCAGCCCGTCCGCGAACCGGCGCGCCGCCTCCGGGTCCCGCGCGTCCCGCCCGGCGGGCGCCGTCTCGTAGTTGGGGAACATGATCAGGCAGCACGGGAACACCTCGCCGGGGTCCACCCCGGCCCACGGGTGCGGCCCGCCCGCCGCCAGCGCGACGTCGTCCCTGGCCGACCCCCCGCTGAAGATCATGTGCGGGTCGAACCGCGGATGCCCGGTCGGCGCCTCCTGCACCCCGCCCACGAAGCCGACCGACAACCGCTCCCCATCGTACAGCCCGAACGTCCGCAGGCCCCCGGGCAGCCGGGGCGCCGCCAGCCCCACCCAGCGGGAGCTCAGCGTCGCGGGGCCGTCCCCGGCCTGCGCGTCCCAGTCCTCGGGCAGGCCGTCGCGCACCGCGAACCGCGCCCCGTCCACCGGAGCGTCAGCGACGTCCCGCCCGGCAACGACACCAGCCACTGACCCTCCCGCGTCCGGAGGAATGATTCACCTGGCTCAGACCACCGATCCCCACCACTGTTCCGCGTCCCCGCTCCCGCGGCATCTTCGAGAGTGCGCGACCGCCCCGGTCAGCGGGCCGGGACCGCCCGCGGCGTCACGGGCGGGGCCGTGCCGGGGAGACGGGCCAGGTCCCGGGGGGACGCGGCCGCCACCAGGTCGGCCCGCCCGGCGGCGATCAGGGTGTCGATCTCGTCGCGGGGGAGCTCATCGGCGGACAGGAGCAGGACCGGCAGGTCGTGGTCGTACCTGATGCGGTCGGCGAGCCGGGTGCGCTCCACCCTGCCGGGGCCCGGCTGGGCGGGCACGGCCAGGAAGTCGGCGCCGTGCGCGTTCTTCAGCGTCGTGTCCTCGGGGAGCAGCAGGCCGACCGCGCACGCCCCCGCCGACCTGTAGGCGGGGACCAGTGTGGCGGGGTCGGTCCGGTCGCTCGTCTCGATCAGCACACACGGCGGCACGGGCGACATGTCGCCCGGCGGTCCGTCCGTCACCAGGCAC
This sequence comes from Sphaerisporangium aureirubrum, assembly GCF_042658925.1. Lineage (NCBI taxonomy): Bacteria > Bacillati > Actinomycetota > Actinomycetes > Streptosporangiales > Streptosporangiaceae > Sphaerisporangium > Sphaerisporangium aureirubrum. The sequence goes on along the minus strand of NZ_JBHSRF010000040.1, from coordinate 66,859 downwards.
CAGGCACCGCCGGCCGCGGTGGGCAGCACCAGCGCGCGGGGAGCGGCGTGGGCATCGGGACCGGTCTGGGGGCCGGGGCGGGCGCCGGTGAAGGGCCCCGGGACCGGGGCAGGCGTCGCGATCCGGCCGGTGAGCTGGAGGCCGCCGAGGGTCAGGGGAAGGTCGGCGGGGTCGGCCGGGATGGCGCGGCCCGCGAGGGTGGCGACCGTGGCGGCGGTGAAGCCGGGGTCGCGCGACTTCAGGCGGGCGTAGGTGTTGGCGCCGCGGCGGCTGCGCAGGGCGAACACCGTCTGGTGGCCGCGCAGCCGGGGGCGCAGGCTCAGCGTCTCGAACCACTGCTGGCTGTCGCGCGCCTCGGCCTGGGCGGCGTCGACCACCGGGCGGCGGGCCGCGGCGTACGCGTCCAGTGCGTCCCCGAGGGACGGCTCGGCGGCGAGCGAGCCCGCCAGGGTGAAGGCGTCGTCGATGGCGAGCGCGGTGCCCGAGCCGATCGAGAAGTGCACGGTGTGCGCCGCGTCGCCGAGCAGCACCGTCCGCCCGTCGTGCCAGCGCTCGTTGACGATGGTGGGGAACGCCCGCCACCCCCAGGTCTGCGAGTGCAGCGGCGCCCCGCCGAGCTCGGCCGCGAAGATCCCGGCGAGCTCCTGCTCGACCTCGGGCAACGGCCGTTCCAGCAGGCCGAGCGCGTCCAGCGTCCGCGGGTGCGCCTCCACGATGAACGTGCTCTCCGCCGCGCCGTGCGGGTAGGAGTGCACGATCAGCAGCCCCGGCCCGGCCGAGCGCAGCACGAAGGTGGGCTCCAGCACGGCCGGCGTGCGCATCCAGAGGAAAACGGTGCGCCCGGGCGTGCCGTGGGTGCCGAACGTCCCGCCGTACCGCCCGCGCAGACGGCTGTTCGCGCCGTCGGCGACCACGACCAGGTCCGCCCCGGACGGCCGGCTGAGCACGTCGTGCCGCAGGAACCGCACGTTCGGCAGCGCGGCGGCCAGCTCCGCGGCGTGCCGCCGGAACACCCGCCGGGTCAGCCCGAACATGCCGTACGCGCCGGACCAGATGTGCTCGTCCCCGGCGACGGTCAGCGTGCGGTCCCAGGTGGCCATGGCCGTGCCGGGCAGCGCGAACGCCTCGGGGTGGGTGGCCTTGACCCGTTCGGCGAACTCCCAGGACATCACGATGCCAGCTCCGGGGGAGCGTTCCGCGCGGTCGTACAGGTCGACGGCCACGTCGGGCAGCAGGCGCGACAGCTCCAGGGTGAAGAACGCGCCCGCGGCCCCCGCGCCGACGACCGCGACCCGGCGCGGCGGCTGCGGCGTCATCGGGGAGAACCGTCCCAGTGGAACCGTTTCCCACGGGCGATGGCCGCGCCCCGCGACACCGCCATCATCTCGCCGCTGGCGATCTTCATGATCGTCATGAACTCGGTGAAGTGCGGCTCGGGCGCCGACAGCGACGCCCCGGCCTCCCTCATCAGCGCCAGCCACCGCAGCCGCTGGTCCCGGGTGATGAGCATGTGACTGTGCGCCTGGTGCAGCCGCGGATCCCAGGCCGCCGTCAGGTCGTTCTGGCCGTAGATCTGCGCGTAGTGCGCGGCCAGCCGTTCGGCGTGCCGCGCCCAGTCGTGCACCGGGAACAGCGGGACCAGCAGTTCGTCCCGCGAGACCAGCTCGTAGAACCGGGTGGCCAGCGCGCGGAAGAACGCCTCCCCGCCGATCCCGGTGTAGAAGTCCTCGACCTTCTTGTCGACCTCGGACGCGGTCATGTGCTCGGCCGGCTTGACGCCCTCGTCGGCGACCAGCAGGACCTTCCCGTCATGTGCGGGCACGGATGACGTCGGCATGGGATCTCCCGTTCACCAGGGGCGCGGCGCGGCCTCAGACGGGCTGGTAGTCCTTGTGGTCGATCCCGCGCGCCCACACGGCCTCGAAGGCCGCGAGGCACGCCTTGACGACCTTGGGGTCGTCGGTCAGCTCGTGCGGCCCGTATGCGCCGTCCCCGGTGAAGTGGGTGAACCGCACCAGCTTCTCGTCGAACACCCAGAAGTCGTTGCCGGGCAGCAGCAGGTCGGACGCGAAGCGGCGGGGCAGCCACCGCACGGACTCGCCGGCCGGGACGTTCACGATGGTGGTGGTCTCGTGCTCGTAGCGGATGAACTCGGTCACCGGCTCGGAGACGATCCGGGCGCGGCGCCAGTCCACGCCCCGGCCGATCGTCTCGCCCACCAGGTCCACCCACGCCTGGTGGCGCTCCAGCTCGATGGGAACCCCGGCCTTCCAGTCCACGAAGACCGCGCCCTTGGGGGTGTACTGGTCGCGCATCTCCAGGTGGAGCGCCGAGAAGCGCGTTCCCGCGATGAGATCCTTGAACTCGGGGACCGTCGTCGTCGTCATGGTCGACCTCCGTGACGAGCCCCGCCGTCCCACCGCCCGGAACCCGGCCGTTCGCGCAGGGCCAGGTGGGGAGCCAGAGCCGGGGCAGCCTGCTCGATGAGACCCCCATCGTCGCAGCGGGCGCACCGGCCCCGCTTCTTTCAGCGTGCGGTCCCGCTCAGCCGTGGTCGGCGCAGCAGGGGGTCGGGTCCGGCACCTCGGCGGGCATCAGCCGCCCGCCCGCCGCGGGCATGGCGAACAGCACCACTTCCCCGTCGCGCCACTGCGGACGCACGTGGTCGTTGGTGACCAGCGGGGTGCCCGGCGCCGGATCCTCGGTCTGGGCCAGCACGACGACGCGGTCGATCCCCGAACGGGCCACCACGTCGGCCACGCCGAGCGTGCCGGTCAGCTCGTCCCGGCCGGGGAACAGCACGAGGCGGCCCCCGGTGCCGGCCGTGTGCGCGGCGGCGGCCAGGGCCGCGCCCTCGGCGAGGGCGGCCGGGCCGGAGCGGTGGCCGCCGAGCGCGGTGCCCGCCCCTCCGGGCAGCGCCGCGGGGTCGGGGGCGTCCGGCACGGTCACCGAGCAGGCCACGTGCGGCGGTCCCTCGGCGGTGCGGACGAAATGCGTGCAGGCCACGGTGCCGGCGGGGAGGCCGAGCCCCTTCACCAGGTCATGGAGAAGGTGCTCGGCCTCGGTGAGAGTCCGTGAGCCTGTGTCGAGGCCCAGGATCATCCGCGGGGCACGATCCAGATGGGGTTGCTGTAGAACCACAGGTCCTTCCACGGGTCGGCGTCGCCGAAGACGTCGATCGCCGGGCCGTTCGGGTCCACGGCCGCGCCGAGCAGCCCGGGGGCGCTCCGGTTGCCGTCGGTGCCGCGCAGGCGCACGTACACCGGGCGGTCGGCCGCGCCAACCTTGTAGGTGAACGTCACGGTGCCGGTCTTCTTGCCCACCTCGAAGGAGGACACGACCTTGGTCTTCGGCGTGGTGAAGACGTCCTTGTCGGTGACCGGGCCGGTCACGTCGCCCTGGATGACGTCCACCCGGGCCAGGGCCGGCACGTACTGCGCCCAGTTGGGGAGCCCGGCCAGGGTGATCTCGATGGAGATCTCCACCTTGGAGCCCTTGCGGACGTGCAGCGTGTCGCCGAGGGTCACGCCGAGCTGGCCGGTGCCGGACTGGCGGGCCCGCACGACCAGGCCGCTGATCAGGCCGCCGTGGTCCACCCATACGCGGCCCTCACGGATGGCGTCCATGACCGCGGTGTAGGAGAAGGAACGCGCGCCGACGTGGGTGCGGCTGTAGTAGCCGGGCCAGAAGTCGCCCGCGGTGAGGTTGGGGGCGCCGCCGTAGGCCGGGTCGTCGTACCGGCCGTTGGCGTTGAAGTCGCCGCCGCCGCGCGCGGTGGTGTCGGCGTAGATCGAGTGGGCGTCGGAGTTGGCGGTGATCCACCAGCTCTTGCCCTCGGCCAGCAGACTGTCCCACAGGCCGCCGACGGTCGAGGTCATCCAGTCGAAGCCGCCGAACGTCTTGTAGCTCTCCGGCGGGTAGCCGGGGTGGGAGTCGGCGCCGGGGGTGCTGTCGTAGAAGCCGCGGCCGCCGCCGGGGCCGTTCGGCTTGGGGATGCCCGCGGCCTGGTGGCCCGGCGCGCCCTCCATGCCGACCGCGATGCCGGGCTGGGCGTCGCGCCAGCCGCGGATCTCGTGCGGGGAGTCCAGGCCCTTGCGCGAGGGGTGGTTGGCGAGGAACAGCGCGGCCTCGACCCGGCGGCGGCGTACCGACTCGGCCAGGAAGTTGAGGCCGGCGATGGCCAGCGCCTCGTTCTGCGGGGTGTTGGCGCCCGCGTTCTTCACCGAGCCGTCGTAGGAGTTCTCGAACTCCTTCAGCGTGGCGACCTCGTTGCGGCCCGGGGCCACGAACACGGTGCCGTGCTCGGCGGCCGGGATGTTCCACTCAAGGCCCTGGAACACCAGGGTGTCCTTGTGGTCGCGGCGGGCGGCGACGATGTCGGGGTTGACCTTCTCCACACCGATCTTGGCGTGCGCGGCGCTGCCGTGGTCGGTGATGACCATCCAGTCCAGGCCGTACGCGGCGCCGTGCCCGACCTGGTCGCTCACCTTGTAGATGCCGTCGGAGCTGCTCTGGGTGTGGATGTGGTGGTCACCGGCCAGCCACAGGTAGCCGCCGCGCGGCTCGCGGTCGCCGCCGGTGTGCTGCGGCGTGGCGGCCGAGGCCGCGGCGGGAGTGCCGAGCACGCCGGCGGCGGTGAGCCCGGCGCCGAGCAGTCCGGCGCGGCGGAACACCTGGCGCCTGGACACCTGACCGGGGGAGAGCTCGCCGTCGGGGACCGACATGTCGACGACGGCGGCCATGTCGCCCTGGTCGAGGGTGTGCCCGCCGTCGTGCGTGTGCGAGTGATCGTGAGAGTGACCGTGAGGGTGGCCGTGTCCCATTTCCTGCCTTTCGTCCCGCCGGACGGCTTCGTGCTCCGGCTACGCAGGGCACCCTGGCAAGAGCGGCTGAACCTGATGTGAACAGGTCAGAGCCGCATGGGGTCGAACGGCTGGCGATCTCTCCCCGCGGGCCGCCGGGGCGCCGGTCCGGTCGGAGGTCGTACCAGATGAATGTTTCATCGGATGTCGCGGGGCCGGGATCACAGTGCCGGACGCGTTTGCCGAGGCCACGGCACGACTGTTCGCGGCATGTCGGCGCGGGGGCACGCGTTCGATGGCGGGGGCTTGCAATCTGCTGTACATCCTCCCGAAACAACCGGACTATGGGAGCGCTCCCACGCCGCGTGTCCGAGCTGGGCGCTGCTTGGCCGTCCACAAGAAGGCGGCGACCCCCCCAACAGTTACGTGAGGGAGATTTACAGACGATGGGACCCCACAAGAGCTTCTGGCGTAGAGCCCTGGCGGGGACGGCGGTCTTGTTCGCCGCCGCCGTCGGGCTCGTCGTCAGCCCGACCTCCGCGAGTGCGGCGGTCGCCTGCGAGGTCACGTATACCAAGGCCTGGGAGGGCGGCACCGGGTTCGGCGGCAACCTCACCATCCGCAACACCGGCGACGCGCTCACCAACTGGACACTCACCTTCGCCTTCCCCGGTAACCAGCGGGTGACCAACGGGTGGAGCGCCGAGTGGTCGCAGTCCGGCGCGAACGTGACAGCTCGGAACATGTCGTACAACGGCACCCAGGCGTCCGGCGCGAGCTGGACCCTCGGGTTCAACGGGAGCTTCAGCGGCACCAACACGAACCCGACGGCGTTCGCGATCAACGGTGTCGCGTGCAACGGCGGCGGCAACCCGCAGACCCCGACCCTGGTCGTCACCCCGACCAGCGTCACGGTGCCCGAGGGTGGCTCCGCGACCTACGCGGTGAGCCTGTCCTCGGCGCCCAGCGGCAACGTGACCGTGGCCTCCGCGGCCGGCAGCGGTGACACCAACATCACCGTGTCGAGCGGCGCGAGCCTCTCCTTCACCACGTCGAACTGGCAGACCCCGCAGACGGTGACGCTCGCGGCGGCCCAGGACTCCGACACCACCAACGGCACGCGGACCATCAACGTGACGGCCTCCGGGCTGGCGTCGGTGGCGGTGACCGCGACCGAGGCCGACGACGACACCAGCCAGGGCACGCAGTCCCTGGTCGTCTCGTCGACCGCCGTGACCGTGCCCGAGGGCGGCACCGCCAGCTACACCGTGCGTCTGGCCATCGCCCCCACCGGCAACGTGACCGTGACCAACACGGCCGGCAGCGGCGACACCAACATCACGGTGTCGAGCGGCGCGAGCCTCACGTTCACCACGTCGAACTGGCAGACCCCGCAGACGGTGACGCTCGCGGCGGCCCAGGACACCGACACAACCAACGGCACCCGTCCCATCACCGTGGCCTCCTCCGGGCTGACCTCGGTGGCGGTGACCGCGACCGAGGCCGACGACGACACCAGCCAGGGCACGCAGTCCCTGACCGTCTCGTCGACCGCCGTGACCGTGCCCGAGGGCGGCACCGCCAGCTACACCGTGCGTCTGGCCATCGCCCCCACCGCCAGCGTGACCGTGACCAACACGGCCGGCAGCGGCGACACCAACATCACGGTGTCGAGCGGCGCGAGCCTCACGTTCACCACGTCGAACTGGCAGACCCCGCAGACGGTGACGCTCGCGGCGGCCCAGGACTCCGACTCCACCAACGGCACCCGTCCCATCACCGTGGCCTCCTCCGGGCTGACCTCGGTGACGGTGACCGCGACCGAGTCGGACGACGACGGTGTCACCAACCCCACGCGCGTCGACAACCCGTACGTGGGCGCCACCGGTTACGTGAACCCCGACTGGTCGGCCAAGGCCGCCGCTGAGCCGGGCGGCACCCGCGTCTCCAACACCTCCACCGGTGTGTGGATCGACCGCATCGCCGCCATCGCCGGCTCCAGCGACGCGATGGGTGTGCGTGCGCACCTGGACGAGGCGGTTCGTCAGGACGCGGCCAACGGCAGCAGCGCGCTGACGATCCAGTTCGTCATCTACAACCTGCCCAACCGCGACTGCTCGGCTCTCGCCTCCAACGGTGAGCTGAAGATCGCGGAGAACGGCCTCAACCGCTACAAGACCGAGTACATCGACCCGATCACCTCGATCATGGCGGACTCGGCCTACCGGAACCTGCGGATCATCGCGATCGTCGAGATCGACTCGCTGCCCAACCTGGTCACCAACACCAACATCGCGGCCTGCGCCGAGGCGCAGAGCTCCGGTGCCTACGTCCAGGGTGTGCAGTACGCGCTCAACAAGCTGTACGCGGTCCCGAACGTGTACAACTACGTCGACGCCGCGCACCACGGCTGGCTCGGCTGGGACACCAACTTCGGTCCCTCGGCGGAGCTGTTCGCCTCCACCGTCCGCGGTACCACCGCCGGCTTCAGCAGCGTGACCGGCTTCATCACCAACACCGCCAACTACTCGTCGCTTCAGGAGCCGTACTTCACCGTCGGCGGCTCGGTGAACGGCCAGCAGATCCGGCAGTCCCGCTGGGTCGACTGGAACCAGTACATCGACGAGCTGTCCTTCGCCCAGGCTTTCCGTACCCGCCTGGTGTCGCAGGGCTTCAGCAGCAACATCGGAATGCTGATCGACACCTCCCGCAACGGCTGGGGTGGTTCGGCCCGTCCGACAGGTCCGAGCACCTCGACCGACCTGAACACCTTCGTCAACGCGTCGAAGGTGGACCGTAGGGCCCACGCCGGCAACTGGTGCAACCAGAGCGGTGCGGGCATGGGCGAGCGGCCGAGGGCGAACCCCGCCACCGGCATCGACGCCTACGTCTGGATCAAGCCCCCGGGCGAGTCCGACGGTTCCAGCACGGAGATCCCAAACAACCAGGGCAAGGGCTTCGACCGGATGTGCGACCCCTCCTACGGAGGTAACGAGCGCAACGGTAACAACCCCACCGGTGCCCTGGGCGACGCCCCGATCTCCGGCGCGTGGTTCTCGGCTCAGTTCCGTCAGCTGATGCAGAACGCCTACCCGGCTCTGTCGTAACCGCACCCGAGCAGCGGGCCCTGTCGCGGCTGATCAATCAGACCGTGGCGGGGCCCGCCCCCACGTCGCCACCGCGTCTCCCGGGCAGGGGTCCCGCCGGAAACGGCACCGGGAGACGCCGGGCACGGCGACACCCGTCGCACCGCCGTCCCCTGCGGCGGTGCGACGGTTTTTCGCGTCCGGCCGGACGGCGGTCCGCACTCCGCCGTCCGGCCGGGGGTCCGGTGATCCCGGACGATCAGTGGTCGCGGTGGGCGATCAGATGGGCGAGGGTGCGGAGTTCGGCGGCGGGGCGGGAGACGGGGTCGGCCGACAAGAGGTGGGTGAGGGCCTCGTTGAACAGTTCGTCGACCCGTTCCCGGCTCCAGGCGCGGGCGCCCGCCGCCTCGATGAGCGCCGCGGCGCGGGTGAGGTCCGCGGCGTCCAGCTCATGCTCACCCCGGTACAGCGTGGCGAGCTCGTTCCCGGCCGGGGTGCCGGACGACAGGGCCGCCACCACCGGCAGTGACTTCTTGCGGTTGCGCAGATCGGAGTGCACCGGCTTGCCGGTGACGACCGGGTCGCCCCAGATGCCGAGCAGGTCGTCCACGAACTGGAAGGCCAGCCCGAGACGGTCGCCGAACCGGCGCAGGCGACCGGCCCGCTCGCTGCTGCCGCCGCCGAGCAGCGCGCCGAGCGCGCACGCGCACCCGAGCAGGGCGCCGGTCTTGCCCTCGGCCATGCGCACGCATTCGTTCAGCCCGACCTCCTGCCGCGTCTCGAAGACGGTGTCCGCGCTCTGCCCCTCCACGAGGTCCAGCACCGCGGCGCCGAGCACCCGTGCCGCCTCCCGCGCGGCGGCGTGACCGCTGCCCGCCAGCACGTCGAAGGCCAGTGTCAGCAGGGCGTCCCCGGCGAGGATGGCCCGGCTGGTCCCGAAGACGTGCCAGGCGGTGGCCCGGTGACGGCGCGTCACGTCGCCGTCCATCACGTCGTCGTGCAGCAGGGAGAAGTTGTGCACCAGCTCGACCGCGACCGCGCCGGGCACCGCCGCCCCGGCCGTGCCGCCCGCCGCCTCGGCGGCGAGTATCACCAGCGCGGGCCGGATCGCCTTGCCGCCGTCCCCGGTGGCGGGGCGCCCGTGCTCGTCCAGCCAGCCGAAGTGGTAGCCCGCGATGTCCCGCATGGACGGCGGGAGGGTCTCCACGGCGGCACGCAGGGCTGGACCGACGAGGTCGCGGCTCCACGCCAGCACCTCGGGTGCCGGCCGTGCGGTGGTCATCACCTCGGCCATGTGCGCCGCCCTTTCCGTTCCCGCCGTCGCTGCGGTGTCCTGGTGCCGTGCGGAGGCCGGCCCGGCGCCGGGGGGGCGCCGGGACCGTCTCCATGACTTCATCACATTTGCCCGTCCCGACCCATGGTTCTCGGCGGGGCCGGGCGGCGGACCGGGGTGTCCCGGCCCCGGTCGCGCCGTCCCCGGCCGCCCGGTCAGTGGCCGATCTCGACGTGTTCCAGCACGCCGAGCGCGTCCGGCACCAGCACCGCCGCCGAGTAGTAGGCGCTGACCAGGTAGGAGATGATCGCCTGGTCGTCGATGCCCATGAACCGCACCGACAGGCTCGGCTCGTACTCGTCCGGCAGGCCGGTCTGGTGGAGGCCGATGACGCCCTGGTCCTCCTCGCCGACGCGCAGCACCAGGATGGAACTGGTGCGGGTCTTGGTGATGGGGATCTTGTTGCACGGCAGGATGGGCACCCCGCGCCAGGCGGGGATGGCGTGGCCGTGGAGCTCGACGGTGTCGGGGTACAGGCCGCGCTTGCTGCACTCGCGGCCGAACGCCGCGATGGTCCGCGGGTGGGCGAGGAAGAAGTTGGACTTGCGGCGCCGGGAGAGCAGCTCGTCCAGGTCGTCGGGGGTGGGCGGGCCGGTGCGCGTCTGGACGCGCTGGCGCAGGTCGGCGTTGTGCAGCAGGCCGAACTCGCGGTTGTTCATCAGCTCGTGCTCCTGGCGCTCGCGCAGCGCCTCGATGGTCAGGCGCAGCTGCTGGTGCGTCTGGTTCATCGGCTGGTTGTACAGGTCGGCGACCCGGGAGTGGATGCGCAGCACCGTCTGGGCGACGCTGAGGTCGTACTCGCGCGGCGAGGTCTCGTAGTCGACGAACGTGCCGTCCAGGGTGGGCTCGCCGGCGTGCCCCGAGGTGATCGCGATGGCCGCCTCGCCGAGCTTGTTGTGCGGGGGGCGGTGGCCGGCCCGCTGCGCCGCCACGTGGATCCGCAACGACTCCGACCGGCCCATCAGCTCCTGGAAGGACTCGCGGGACAGGCTGAGCGTCGTGGTGGGGGTGACCGCCTTGACGGTGTGCTCCCACGTGCCCGGGTCGCTCGCCGCGATGGCCTGGGCGCCGTAGTACTCGCCGTCGGCCATGACGGCGAGGATGGTCTCGTCGCCGTACTCGCCGGCGCCGACCTTGCTGGCCTTGCCGTGCGCGATGAGGACGACGCGGTCGGCGGGCCGCCCCCGCTCGACGATGACGTCGCCGGTCTCGTACTGCTGCTGGGTGAAGCGGTCGGCCAGCTCCTCCAGGACGGAGTCGTCGTCGAACGAGCGCAGCAGCGCCAGCTCACGCAGCTCCGGCGGCACGACCCTGACGTCGCCGCCCTGCACGGTGAAGCTGAGCCGCCCGTCGCCGATGTCGTAGGTGAGGCGGCGGTTGACGCGGTAGGTGCCGCCGGCGACGTGGACCCAGGGCAGGACGCGCAGCAGCCACCTCGACGAGATGTTCTGCATTTGCGGCTGCGATTTGGTCGTGGTCGCCAGATTGCGGGCCGCGCTGGGTGCCAGGCTTCGCTGCTGCTGCCCGTTCTGCTGGCCGTTCTGCAGGTTCTCGTGCGCATCAAGGGTCTCTGTCACGACCCGCACCACCAATCTTTATCGCATTGCACGGGAAAACGCCGGGGATAACTCGGAAGTCATTTGGCCGGTTCCGGTCCGGTGCGCGTCGGCCGGCGTCGCGGCGCCGGTACCGCAGGGGCGCGGGCAGGCGTGACGACGGCGGAAATGCCGGTCGGAGCGTGAAAACGGTCGAACGTGGATCGTGAACACTGTTCGCCATCACTGGGGGGACGGGGGGATTATCGGTGGGGGATACGGGGGGTGTGACCTGCTGCCTAACGCTCGACCGGGCGCTGGACGCAGTAATTATGCGGTGCCGATCTTTCGGGTGTCAATTGCCGGTGTCGAGGCCGTGGGGGCGGGGTGAATAAAGATTTTCCCCCGCGACAGGAAAATGCCCGGCTATTCGACGGATGCCAGGTAAATGAATGATGCAGATATTGACCGGCTCTGTTGAGCTATGCGGTGGAAGTCCCCTGTCTGGCCGCGCGGGGCGGCCAGAAGAAGGCGGAGGACGCGGGCGTAGGCTCGGGGTGACCGCCGAGGTCGGAGCGGTCCGCCCTCCGGGTGCGGCATCCGCCGCCGGGGCGTGCCGCGGACGACCTGCCGTCCGAGGACACGAGGCACCGCCATGTCCGAGCATCTGTTCCACGACCGCCGGGACGCCGGCCGCGCCCTGGCCGGGCTGCTCGGCGCCTACCGGGGACGCCACGACGTGGTGGTGCTGGCGATGCCGCTCGGCGGGGCGCTCGTGGCGGCCGAGATCGCCGAGGCCCTGCACGCCCCGCTCGACGTGCTGGTGGTGCGCGGGCTCGGGGTCCCCGGGCAGGAGGACCTGCTGATGGGCGCGGTCGCGGCGCACGGCGTGATCGCGCTCAACGAGGACGTCGTCCGCGGCCTCGCCATCGATCCCGAGGTGGTGGAGCACGTCGCCGCCTGGGAGGGGCGAGAGGTTCAGCGCTGGGAGCGGCACTACCGCGAGGACCGTCCCGCGCGGCGGGTCGAGGGCGCGGTCGCGATCCTCGCCGACGACGGGCTGGCGGCCGGGGCGCGGCTGCGGGCGGCCGTCCGGGCCCTGCGCCTGATGCGCCCGGCCCGCCTGGTGGTCGCGCTGCCGGCCGCGTGCGAGCCGACCGTGCGGGAACTGGCCGAGGAGGCCGACGAGGTGGTGTGCGCGACCGCCCCCGCGGCGTTCCTGTCGCCGGCGCGCTGTTACCGCCGGACCGCGGAGACCACCGCCGGTGAGGCGCGTGAGCTGCTGCGACGCCGCGCCGACGGCCGCGGGGTGGGCCGCGTGCCCGCCGTGGCCGCGGGCGTCGTGGAGCCGCGCGAGGGCGCCGCGCGCACCGAGGCGCTGCTCGGCATGGTCGGCGACGCCGGCCTTGTGCTGATCGGCGCGGCCTCCAACGGCACGCGGGAGTTCCACGCCGCGCGGGTGGAGCTGACCCGCGCGCTGATCGAGGAGAAGGGATTCGGCGCGGTCGCCATCCTGGCCGACTGGCCGGACGCCCACCGCGTCGACGGCTACACCCGCGGCGCCGGCACCGACACCACCGGCGAGCAGGCCCTGCGCGGCTTCCGCCGCTTCCCCGCCTGGGCGTGGCGCAACACGGTCGTCCTCGACTTCGTCGAATGGCTGCGCCGCCACAACCTCCGCCTCCCCGCGGGCGCCCCCGCCGTCGGGTTCTACGGCCTCGACCTGTACTGCATGCACCGCGCCGTGGCCGAGGTCGTCACCCGCCTGGACGCCGTCGACCCGTCTGCCGCCGCCCGCGCCCGCGCCGCCCTCGCTCACGGCCACCTGGGCCGCGAGGACCTCGGAGCCGGCGTCCACCGCGGCGGGGGCGGGTTCTCGGCGTTCCCCGGCGGGGAGCCCGTCCTCCCGGGTGAGGGCGGGGAACCCCTCTTCGCCGCCGCCTGCGGGGCGGGGGAGCGGAGGGAACGCGAGATCGTCGCGCGGCTGGCGCAGGTGCGGCGGGCGGCGCTGCGCCGCGCACGGGAGCGGGGGATGCCCGCCGAGGACGAGCTGTTCTACGGCGAGCGGGTCCGGCTGGCGATGGACACGGCCGAGGAACACGACCGGGCGCTGTTCCGTGGGCGCATCTGCTCGTGGAACCTGCGTGACCGGCACATGGCGGACACGCTGGGCGCGCTGCTCGACCACCTCGGCGGCCACCGGGACGACCCGGCCCGGATCGTCGTGTGGGGCACCATCCCTCACCTCGGCGACGCCCGCGCCACCGAGGCGGCCTGCCGCGGCGAGCTGAGCGTCGGCGGCCTGGTGCGCGAGCGGTACCCCGGCGACTGCCGCCTGCTCGGCCTCACCGGCTACACCGGCACCGTGACCGCCGCCCCCCGCTGGGGCGCCCCGCCCGCGTCCGTCCCGTCCGGCCCCGCCGTCCCCGGCAGCGTGGAAGCTTTGTTCCACGAAGTGGGGGCAAAGGACTTCCTGGTCACGTTCCCCGGCGGCGGCGCCTTCGATTCGGCCCGCCCGGAACACGTGCTCGCCGACGTCATCCCGTCCACCGGCGACGGCGAGTACGTCCGGGCCCGGGTGGGCGACCAGTTCGACGCGGTCGTCCACATCGACGAGACCCACGCGGTCGATCCCCTGGACGCCGCGCCGGCGTTCCCGCCGGGCGGCTGAGAGCGCGGGACCCGGACCGCTCCGGAAGGGAGGAGGAAGCGATGGTGGTCCGCCAGAGCACATCGTTCGTCGCCACGGGCGTCGCCCTGGAGGCGGACGTCGTCGTCCCGGACCCCGCCCACGGCGTGGTCGTCTTCGCCCACGGCAGCGGCAGCGGCCGCCACAGCCCGCGCAACCGGCACGTCGCCGCCGAACTCCAGCGGGCCGGCCTGGCGACCGTCCTCATGGACCTGCTCACCCCCGAGGAGGAGACGGCCGACACCCTGGTCGCGCCCCGGTTCGACATCGGCCTCCTCGCCTCCCGCCTGGTCTCCGTCACCGACCGCATGGCGACCTGCGAGTCCCTGACCGGCCTCGGCATCGGCCTGTTCGGCGGCAGCACCGGCGCGGGCGCCGCCCTGGTGGCCGCGGCCGAGCGCCCCGGCGCCGTCCGCGCGGTCGTCTCCAGGGGAGGCCGCCCCGACCTGGCGGGCGAGCACCTGACCCGCGTCCGCCAGCCCACCCTCCTGATCGTCGGCGAACGCGACCCCGTGGTGATCGACCTCAACCGCGCGGCCCTCGCCTGCCTCCCGCCGGACTCCCGCATTGCCCTGGTCCCCGGCGCCGCCCACCTCTTCGAGGAGCCCGGCGCCCTCGACCGCGTCGCCGCCCTGACCCGCACCTGGTTCACCCGCCACCTCTCGCGAGACGACGCCTGACCCTCCGCCGCGCGTGCCGTCCGGTGTGAACCGTGGGGTTGGTGGGGGGCATGAAGGCTTTACTGCGGGTTGTCCTGGTTGGGGTGTCGACGGCTTGTGTACGGGTCGTAACCTGGCGGTCACGGTACATGACGGAGTGTGACCATGCCTGTGACATCCACCGCGGGGACGGCGGTCGACGGAGCGTTCAGCCGGCGTGACGCCGTGGGGGCGCGGCTCGGGGACGACGCCGAGCGGATCGCGTGGGCCTGTCGCGAGATGGCCGGGCGGTTCCGGCGGGGCGGCAAGCTGATCGTGTTCGGCGCGGGCGGCGCGGGGACGGACGCCTCCCATGTGGCCGTCGAGTTCATGCACCCGGTGGTGGTGGGGAAGCGGGCGCTGCCGTCCATCGCGCTGAGCAACGACGCCGCGACCGTCTCCGGGGTGACCGGGCGGGACGGCGCGGCCGAGGCGTTCGCCCATCAGATCCGGTGCTTCGCCGAGCCCGTGGACATGGCGCTCGGCATCTCGCCGGACGGGCGGTGCCCGAGCGTGCTGCGCGGCCTGGAGGCGGCGCACGGGCTCGGCCTGTTCACCCTGGCCCTCACCGGCGGGGACGGCGGGGCGATCGCACGCAGCCCGGCGGTCGACCAGGTGCTCGTCGCGGACTCACCGGACCCTCTCGTCGTCAAGGAGATCCACGTCACCGCCTACCACGTGCTGTGGGAGCTGGTGCACGTCTTCCACGCCCGCATCGGGGCGGGCGAGACAGCGCCCGTCGCGTGCCCGGGAGAGACGGCGCATGGTGACGGCTGAGCGACGGGGCGGCGGGGAGGGCGTGCGCGGTCTGTACCCCTTCCTGTACCCCGGGCCCGGCGGGACGGACGCGGACGCCGTGGCGCAGGCGGCGGCGTCCACCAGGGAGAAGGTGGCGGAGATCGCGGACCTGCGGCGCCGGGTCGCGGCGCTGCACGCCACCCGGATCGTCGAGTGCGCCAGGGACATGGCGGGACGGTTCACCGCGGGCGGCAGGCTGTTCACGTTCGGCAACGGCGGCAGCAGCACCGACGCCCAGCAGGTGGCCACCACGTTCCTCAACCCGCGGGAGGGCCGCCCGCTGCCCGCCCTGTGCCTGACCTGCGACGTCGCGGTGGTCACCGCGCTGTCCAACGACGCCGGCTTCGAGGTGGTCTTCGCCCGCCAGATCGCCGCGCTGGCCCGCCCGGGGGACATCGCGCTCGGGTTGTCCACCAGCGGCGGCTCGGCCAACATGCTCGGCGCGTTCCGCGAGGCCAGGGCGCGCGGCCTGCTGACGGTCGCCCTCGCCGGCTACGAGGGCGGGCAGCTCGCCGAGTCCTCCATGGACGGCGTGCTCGACCACCTGTTCATCGTCCCCTCCTCCTCGGTGCACCGCATCCAGGAGGCGCAGACCACCGTCTACCACATCCTGTGGGAGGCCACCCAGCACGCGTTGCGCGACTCGACGCCCATCGGCACCTGAGCGGAATGGGGAGGCGGCATGGCCGTACAAACCGGGGCGGCGGACACCGCCGGGCCGGACACGGGGGAACCCGTCGTCCACATACTCTGGCTCAACGCCGGCATGAGCTGCGACGGCGACTCCGTCGCGCTCACCGCCGCGACGCAACCCGCCATCGAGGACATCCTGCTCGGCGCCCTGCCGGGACTGCCCAAGGTGGAGGTGCACTGGCCGCTCCTGGACTACAACAGCGGCCCGGCGGGCGGCGCGGACGCCATGATCGAGTGGTACTTCCTGGCGGCGCACGGCGGCCTCGACCCGTTCGTGCTGGTCGTCGAGGGCTCGATCCCCAATGAGTCGATCAAGCAGGAGGGCTACTGGTCGGGGTTCGGCAACAACCCCGAGACCGGCCAGCCCATGACGCTGCCCGAGTGGCTGGACCGGCTGGCGCCCCAGGCCACCGCCGTGATCGCGGCGGGCACCTGCGCGACGTACGGCGGCATCCACGCCATGGCGGGCAACCCGACCGGATCGATGGGCCTGGCGGACTACCTCGGCTGGGACTGGCGGTCCAAGGCGGGCCTGCCCATCGTCAACGTGCCCGGATGCCCGATCCAGCCGGACAACATGTCCGAGACGCTGCTGTACCTGCTCTACCAGCTCAACGGCCAGGCGCCGATGATCCCGCTGGACGAGGCGCTCCGCCCCACCTGGCTGTTCGGCCAGACCGTGCACGAGGGCTGCGACCGGGGCGGCTACTACGAGCAGGGGCAGTTCGCCTACGAGTACGGCTCGCCCAAGTGCCTGGTCAAGATCGGGTGCTGGGGCCCGGTGGTGAAGTGCAACGTGGCGAAGCGCGGCTGGATGGCCGGGATCGGCGGCTGCCCCAACGTCGGCGGCATCTGCATCGCCTGCACCATGCCCGGCTTCCCCGACAAGTTCATGCCGTTCATGGACGAGCCGCCGGGCGCGCTCATCTCCACCGCCGCCAGCACGGTCTACGGCGGGGTGATCCGCAGACTGCGCGGCATCACGCTGCACACGGTCGACAAGGAGCCGAAGTGGCGGTCCAAGGGCCGCGCACTGCTCACCGGTTACAAGGCTCCCTGGAGCTGACATGAAGACGGAGCAGCGATGACGACCTCGAAGCAACGCGGGCAGAACCGTGAGCTGGTCGAGATGGCCTGGGACCCGATCACCCGGATCGTCGGCAGCCTGGGCATCTACGCCAAGATCGACTTCGCCCGGAAGGAGGTGGCGGAGTGCTACAGCACCTCCTCCATCTTCCGCGGCTACAGCGTCTTCATGAAGGGCAAGGACCCCCGGGACGCGCACTTCATCACCAGCCGCATCTGCGGCATCTGCGGCGACAACCACGCCACCTGCTCGGTGTACGCGCAGAACATGGCGTACGGGGTCCGGCCCCCGGCGCTCGCCGAGTGGATCATCAACCTCGGCGAGGCGGCCGAGTACATGTTCGACCACTGCATCTACCAGGAGAACCTGGTGGGGGTGGACTACTGCGAGAAGATGGTGCGCGAGACCAACCCCGGCGTGCTGGAGCTCGCCGAGCGCACCGAGTGCCCGCACGCCGCCGAGCACGGCTACCGCACCATCGCGGACATCATGCGGTCGCTCAACCCGCTGGAGGGTGAGTTCTACCGCGAGGCCCTGATGATGAGCCGCGTCACCCGCGAGATGTTCTGCCTGATGGAGGGCAGGCACGTCCACCCCTCCACGCTGTACCCCGGCGGCGTCGGCACGGTGGCAACGGTGCAGCTGTTCACCGACTACCTGACCCGGCTCATGCGCTACATCGAGTTCATGAAGAAGGTCGTGCCGATGCACGACGACCTGTTCGACTTCTTCTACGAGGCGCTGCCCGGGTACGAGCAGGTGGGGCGGCGCCGGGTGCTCCTCGGCTGCTGGGGCAGCCTCAACGACCCGGAGTACTGCGACTTCACCTACGAGAACATGAACGACTGGGGCCGGCGGATGTTCGTCACCCCCGGCGTGATCGTGGACGGCGAGATGGTCACCAACGACCTCGTCGACATCAACCTCGGCATGCGCATCCTGCTCGGCAGCTCGTACTACGACGACTGGGCGGGCCAGGAGCAGTTCGTCACCCACGACCCGCTCGGCAACCCGGTGGACGTCAGGCACCCGTGGAACCAGCACACCATCCCGCGCCCGCAGAAACGGGACTTCAGCGACAAGTACAGCTGGGTGATGTCCCCGCGCTGGTTCGACGGCAAGGACCTGCTCGCGCTGGACACCGGCGGCGGCCCCATCGCCCGCCTGTGGTCCACCGCCCTGTCCGGCATGGTGGACATCGGGTACATCCGCTCCACCGGGCGCAGCGTGCAGATCAACCTGCCGAAGACCGCGACCAAGCCGGAGTGCACGTTCGAGTGGAAGATCCCCGAACGCGACGGCCAGCCGATCTCCAACACCCTGGAGCGCAACCGCGCCCGCAGCTACTTCCAGGCGTACGCCGCGGCGGCCGCGCTGCACTTCGCCGAGATGGGCCTGAACGAGGTGCGGCAGGGACACAACCAGACGTGGGAGCCGTTCGAGGTGCCCGACGAGGCGATCAGCTGCGGCTTCACCGAGGCGGTGCGCGGCGTGCTGTCCCACCACATGGTGATCCGCAACGGCCGGATCGCCAACTACCACCCGTACCCGCCGACGCCGTGGAACGCCAGCGTGCGCGACGTGCACGGCACGCCGGGGCCGTACGAGGACGCCGTGCAGAACACACCGATCTTCGAGGAGAACCCGCCGGACGCGTTCAAGGGCATCGACATCATGCGCACCGTGCGCAGTTTCGACCCCTGCCTGCCGTGCGGGGTGCACATGTACCTCGGCAGCGGCAAGGAGCTGCGGAAGCTGCACAGTCCCCATGCCTACTCCACCATCTGACACCCGGCCGGCCGCCGGTCCCGGGAGCCGGACGGACGTGCACGCCGTGGGGGAACGCGTCGAGACGCTCATCGACGAGCTCGGGCGGCTCGCCGACCCGCTGGCGCGGGCCAGGGCGGAGGAGCTGGTGCGCGCCCTCGGCGACCTCTACGGGGCGGGCCTGGAGCGGGTCGTGGCGATCGTCGTCGAGAGCGAGGCGTCGGACGTGCTGCGGCGCCTGGCCGAGGACCCGGTCGTCTCCGGGCTGCTCGTGCTGCACGACCTGCACCCGCTCGGCCTCGACGAGCGGGTCCGCGCCGCGCTGGACCGGGTGCGCCCGCTGCTCGGCCTGCACGACGGCGGCGTGGAGCTGCTCGGCGTGACCGGCGACGGCGTCGTCCGGCTGCGGCTGGAGGGCGGCTGCCACGGCTGCGCGTCCTCCCCCGCCACGGTGACCGGCGCCATCGAGCGCGCCGTCCGCCTGGCCGCCCCGGAGGTCACCCGCCTGGAGGTCGAGGGCCTGCCCGCCGAGTCCGGCCTCCTCCAGATCCAGACCCGCCCCCCTGGCCCGTGCCCGGTGCCGCAGGACGCGGCCCTGTGACCCCCGGCGGGACCCGTCCGGGGGCGGCGCCGCGGACGGCCGCGGGCGTGCGGGACACGATCGGAGCGGGCCTGCCCGGCGCGGACGGACCCGGTGCGGCGCCGCGCGGGCTGCGGCGGTTCCGGGTGCCGCCGCCGGAAGGGGCGGCGCGGTGCGAGATGTGCGCGGAGCCGGTGGGGGAGCGGCACGGGCACGTGGTGGACGCGGGAAGCCGGGCGCTGCTGTGCGCCTGCAAGGGCTGCCACCTGCTGCTGGCGCGCAACGGGGCGCTCGGCGCCGGGCGGTACCGCGCGGTGCCGGAGCGCTACCTGAACTTCCCCTCGTTCGCCCTGACCGACGGGGACTGGGACGAGCTCCGCGTGCCGGTGCGCACCGCGTTCTTCTTCCACAACTCCGCGCTCGGCCAGGTCGTCGCGTTCTACCCGAGCCCCGGCGGCGCCACCGAGGCGTCCGTGCCCGCCGGCGCCTGGGACCGCGTGCTGGCCGCCGCCCCCGAGCTGGCCGCGGCGTCGCCCCTGCCGGACGTCGAGGCGTTCCTCGTCGACCGCCGCCCGGACGAGGGCTTCACCTGCCACCTGGTGCCGGTCGACGCGTGTTACGAGCTGGTCGGGCTGGTCCGCACCCACTGGAAGGGCTTCCACGGCGGCCGCGAGGCCTGGGACGCCATCGAGGCGTTCTTCACCAGGCTGCGCGAACGCGGCGAGGACGTGCTTCCGGGGAACGGACCCGGCCCGGACGCGGTGGCCGGCCGCGCGGACGTGCCCACGGCGGAAGGGAGCGGGCGTGCCTGACATCCGGTTCGAGTGCCGGGGGGTGCGGGCCGACCCGTACGCCGCCTTTCCCACGCTGGCGTTCCGGCTCGGCATCACCGGGCCGGGGACCGGGGCCGTGCACGCCGTCGCGCTGCGCTGCCAGATCCGCTTCGAGCCCCAGCGCAGGCGGTACGCGCCCGGCGAGGCGGAGCTGCTCGGCGACCTGTTCGGCGAGCCGTCGCGCTGGGGCGAGACGCTCAGGCCGTTCCAGTTCGCGAACGTTCCGGTGCTGGTGCCGAGGTACACCGGCGCCACCGAGGTCGACGTGCCGGTCCTGTGCAGCTACGACCTGGACGTGGCCGCGGGCAAGTACCTCGCGTCGCTGGAGGACGGCGAGATCCCGCTGCTGATGCTGTTCAGCGGCACCGTCTTCGCCAGGTCCGGCGAGGGATTCACCGTCATGCCCGTGCCGTGGGACCGCGAGGCGCGCTGCGGGCTGCCCGTCGCGGTGTGGCGCGAGCTGATGGACCGTCACTTCCCCGGCTGCGGCTGGCTGCGGCTGCGGCGGCACACCCTGCAGGCCCTGCAGCGGTACAAGTCCGGCCACGCGCTGGCCACCTGGGACGAGGTCGTCGAGGCGCTGCTGAAGGAGGCCAGATGAGAAGTGTGCCGATGGAGGCGGCCCGCAAGGTGGCCGACGCCGTGCTCTACGAGGGTTACCTGCTGTACCCCTACCGGGCCTCCGCCACCAAGAACCGGCTGCGCTGGCAGTTCGGCGTGCTGGTGCCGCCCGCGTACCAGGAGACCGCCGAGCCGTCCGTCAGCGTGACCGAATGCCTGCTCGACGGGGGCGCCAACGCTCTGGTCCGGGTGCGCCTTCGCTTCCTGCACGTGCGGGAACGCCTCGTCGAGCGCGCCGACGCCGGCCGGTTCGCGCCCGTCGCCGAGCTGCGGTGCGGCGACACCGCGCACCTGTCGTACGACGACGCCACCGAACGCGAGACCGAGGCCGTGCTCGCCGTGCCGCACCTGCTCGGCGCCGAGCGCACCGTCGTGGTGCGCGTCCCCGGCGACCGGGCCGAGGAGCCGATCCGCGCGCCGTCCGGCGAGGTGACCGGCCGCGTCGTCACCTCCCACCGCCCCCTGCACGCGGTGCTGCGCGTCCGCGCCGAACGGCCCCCCGGCCCGTACGGCCTGCTCAGGCTGCGCGTCCGGGTGGAGAACCGCACCGCGTGGGTCCCCGGCGGGCTCGCCGGCGGGATGCGGGACGTCGCCGGGTGGACCGGGCGGGACGCCGGGCGCGATGCCGCCTGGGCCGGGCGGGGCGCCGGGCGCGAGGAGGCGCTGCGGCACTCGCTGGTCGCCGCGCACCTGCTGATCGGGGTGACGGCAGGGTCCTTCCTGTCGCTGGCCGACCCGCCGGAGTGGGCGCGGGCCGCGGCGCGTTCCTGCCTCAACCGGCACACCTGGCCCGTGCTGGTGGGCGACCCCGGGCACCGCGACGTGGTGCTGTCCTCGCCGATCATCCTGGACGACCATCCCGGCGTCGCCCCCGAGAGCCCCGGCGCGACGTTCGACTCCACCGAGATCGACGAGCTGCTGCACCTGCGCGCCCTGACCCTGACCGAGGACGAGGAACGCGAGGCCCGCGCCACCGACCCCCGCGCCGCCGAACTCCTCGACCGCGCCGCCAACCTGCCACCCGAGCTGCTGGAACGCCTGCACGGCGCCATCCGCTACCTCGGGCCCGCCGCCGAGGCCGCCGGACCACCCGGCACGGGCCCCGCCGCCGGGCCCGCGCCGTGGTGGGACCCCGCCGCGGAGCAGGTGCCCGGCGTGGACCACGTCACGGTCGGCGGGACGACGATCCGCAAGGGCAGCCGGGTGCGCCTGGTCCCGGGGCGGCGCCGGGCGGACGCGCACGACATGTTCCTCACCGGACGCACCGCCCGCGTGGAGGCGGTGCTGCTGGACGTCGACGGCGCGCGGCACCTCGCCGTCACCCTGGAGGACGACCCCGGGGCCGACCTGCGCCGCGCCCACGGCCGCTACCTGTACTTCGCCCCCGACGAGGTGGAGCCGATCGGCGAGGACGCCTGCGAGGTCGGGGAGGTGGGGGCGTGAAGACCCTGGTGGCGGGAGTGGGCAACGTCTTCCTCGGGGACGACGGGTTCGGCGTCGCCGTGGCCAGGGACCTCGCCGGGCGCGACCTGCCCGACGGCGCGGTGGTCACCGACTTCGGCATCCGCGGCGTCCACCTGGCCTACGAGCTGACCAGCGGCGGCTACGACGCGGCGATCCTCGTCGACCTCGCGCCACGGGGGGACCCGCCGGGCACCCTGTACGTGGTGCGCCCGGCCGAGGGCGACCTCACCGGCGCGCTGTTCGACGCGCACGACATGAACCCCGAGGCGGTGCTGGCCCTGGCGGGCACGCTCGGCGAGATGTCGATCCCCGTCCTGCTCGTCGGCTGCGAGCCCGCCACCACCGAGCCCGGCATGGAACTCAGCCCGCCGGTCGCGGACGCCGTCCCGCGCGCCGCCGACCTGGTGCTCGACCTGCTCCATCAGCGCGCACCACACGAGGAGAAACCATGAGACGACGCCTGATCACGCTCGCCGCCCTGACGGCTGTCGGCGTGATGGTCTACCGGTCCATCCCGGACCTCAAGCGCTACATGCGCATGCGGAGCATGTGACCCCCGCCTGACCTGGCGGAGGGACGAAGAGGAGAGAACGGGGGGTAGTGATCGTGCATGAGTTCGGGATCGCGGAGGCGATCCTCGCGGCCGTGGAGAAACGAGCGGACGGGCGGAGGGTGTGCCGGGCACGCGTGCAGGTGGGGGCGCTGCTGCGGGTCGCCGAGCCGTCCATCAACGACGCGTTCGCCATGGTCAGCGAGGGGACGGTGGCCGAGGGGGCCAGGCTCGACCTGGTCACGCTGCCGGTACGGGTCACCTGCGGTGACTGCGGGAGCGTGGCCATGTCGGTGGACCCCCACGCGGTCTGCCCAGGCTGCGGGTCCGCCGACGTCGACAGCGAGGGCGGCGACGATCTCGTCCTCGAATCCATCCAGCTCGCGGAGGCGACCTATGTGCCTGGGGATTCCCGGGGAGATCGTGGAGATGCCGGCCGATCGTCCTGATCTGGCGCAGGTGGACGTCAGCGGCGTGCGCCGCGCCGTCAACATCGGCCTGCTGGAGGGGGAGGAGCTGGCGCCGGGGGACTGGATCCTCATCCACGTGGGCTTCGCGCTCTCCAAGATCGACGAGGTGGAGGCGAAGGCCGCGCTGGACTTCCTGGAGAGCATCGGGCAGGCGTACGAGGACGAGATCGCCGCGCTGCGCGAATCCATGATCGAAAAAGGTTAGTTCATCCACGGGGGATCGGACGTAAGGATGCGCTTCGTCGACGAGTACCGCGACGCCGGCACGGCACGGGCGCTCGCCTCGCGCATCGCCGCGCTGTGCGAGCCGGGGCGGCGGTACAAGTTCATGGAGGTGTGCGGCGGGCACACCCACACCATCTACAAGCACGGGCTGGAGGACCACCTGCCCGGCGCGGTGACGCTGGTGCACGGGCCCGGGTGCCCGGTGTGCGTCATCCCGATGGGGAGGGTGGACGACGCCATCCACATCGCCGGGCGGCCGGACGTGATCATGACCTCGTTCGGGGACATGACCCGGGTGCCCGGCGGGCGGGGGTCCTTCCAGGACGCGGCGGCGCGGGGCGCGGACATCCGCGTGGTGTACTCGCCGCTGGACGCCCTGAAGATCGCCAGGGACAACCCCGCGCGGCGGGTGGTCTTCATGGCGATCGGCTTCGAGACCACCGCGCCGTCCACCGCGATGACCCTGCTGCGCGCGGAGGCCGAGGGGATCGCCAACTTCTCGGTGTTCTGCAACCACGTGACGATCATCCCGGCGATCAAGGCGATCCTGGAGTCGCCCGACCTGCGCCTGGACGGGTTCATCGGCCCCGGGCACGTCTCGACGGTGATCGGGTGCTCGCCGTACGAGTTCATCGCGCGGGAGTACGGCAGGCCGCTGGTCGTCGCCGGGTTCGAGCCGCTCGACGTGCTGCAGGCCGTGCACGCCAACCTGGAGCAGCTCGCCGAGGGGCGCTGCGAGGTGGAGAACCAGTACTCCCGCGTGGTGCCGTGGGACGGCAACGCCAAGGCCCTCGCCGTCATCAACGAGGTGATGGAGCTGCGCCCGCACTTCGAGTGGCGCGGCCTCGGCTTCATCTCGCACTCGGCGCTGCGGATCCGGGACCGCTACGCGGCCTTCGACGCCGAGCGGATCTTCGAGATCCCCGGCGGCCGGGTCGCCGACCCCAAGGCCTGCCAGTGCGGCGAGGTGCTCAAAGGGGTGCTCAAGCCGTGGGAGTGCAAGGTCTTCGGCACCGCCTGCACCCCGGAGACACCCATCGGCACCTGCATGGTGTCCTCCGAGGGGGCCTGCGCCGCGTACTACAACTTCGGCCGCTTCTCCCGGGACCGGGTCAGGGAGGCGACCCGCGCATGACCACCGACGAGCGTGCGACGATCCCCCCGGAACGGATGCTTCCCGTGCTGAACGCCGAGGAAAAGGTCCTGGAGCGCATCGAGCGTGCGCGGCGGCGTAAGGCGCGGGTGCGGGAGGAACTGATCACCCTGGCGCACGGGGCCGGGGGGCGGGCCACCCGGACGCTCGTCGAGGCCGTCTTCCTGGAGGCGTTCCGCAACCCGATGCTGGAACCGCTGGGCGACGGCGCCGTCGCCGGGGAACTCGCCTTCACCACCGACTGCTACGTGGTGACGCCGCTGTTCTTCCCCGGCGGGGACATCGGTGACCTCGCCGTCAACGGCACCGTCAACGACCTCGCCATGTGCGGGGCGCGGCCCGCGTACCTGTCCGCCGGGTTCATCCTCGAAGAGGGCTTCCCGATCGACGACCTGCGCCGGATCGTCGCCAGCATGGCCGCCGCCGCGCGGGCCGCCGGGGTCGCCGTCGTCACCGGGGACACCAAGGTCGTGCAGAAGGGCAAGGCCGACGGCTGCTACGTCACCACCGCCGGGGTCGGCACCGTCGACCCGGAGCTGCGCCTCGGCGCCTCCGCCGCCCGGCCCGGGGACGCCGTCCTGGTCTCCGGGCCGATCGGCGACCACGGCGTCACGGTGCTGCTGGCCCGGGGCGGCTTCGACATCGAGGCCGACCTGACGTCCGACACCGCGCCGCTGCACGGCCTCACCGCCCGGCTGCTGGACACCTGCCCCGGCAGGGTGCGCTGCCTGCGCGACGCCACCCGGGGCGGCGTCGCCACCGTCCTCAACGAGATCGCCGAGGCGTCCGAGGTCGCCGTGGTGATCGACGAGGACGCCGTCCCCGTACGCCCCGCCGTGCGCGGCACCTGCGAACTGCTGGGCATCGACCCGCTCTACTCCGCCTGCGAGGGCCGCATGGTCGCCGTGGTCGACCGCGACGCCGCCGACGCCGCCCTGGCCGCCCTGCGCTCCCACCCCCTCGGCACCGGCTCCACCGTGATCGGCCGCGTGGCCGACGATCCCCCCGGACTGGTCCTTCTCCGAACGTCCTTCGGCGGCACCCGCATCGTAGATGTGCTGGTCGGAGACCCTCTCCCCCGCATCTGCTGACGAATAGCGGGAAGAATCCCTAATGAGCACCGTCCCACCGGGGAGGCACCGATGAGCCAGGCAAAGGACCGAGAACTCCCCAGCCCCAAGGAACTCCGGGCCCAGGCCCACCGCGACGCCGTGAAGGGCACCCAGCGCGCCTTCCAGAGCCCCCCACGCGGCGACCGCCGCCCACCCCGCGTAGTCAGCGACGCCGAACGCCAGGGCGTCCCCCCCACCGACACCCGAGCCCGCAGCCCTCTGGGCGTAGGCCAGAGCACCACCACCCGCCCCGAACGCCTATCCCGCCACAAGCCCGAACCCGGCCGCCACCAAGAACCCGCCCACCCCCGAACGGGCCGCCCCGCCGGCACCTCAACCCCGGAATACTTCACCGGCGTAGCCCCCCACCCCACCACCTCCCCAGACGGCCACTGACACCCGCAGCTCCCACCCGCAGGACACCCTGTTTCCGGCACCGCGACAGCGAGGGGCGGCGGGAAACCCGCCACAGGTCGCCAGGCGCCCCTGCCCGCCACCCCCACCGACCCGTGCCCCGGTCCGTTCAGGACGTTCTCTTTCCGGCGCCGCGACGGCGGGACGTGGAACGGCGAAATCGGCGCCGCTCTACGGCGGACAACCCGGCGTGTGTGCGGCGCCGGTGAAATGGTCCTCGCGGGAGGCCGCGCTTCGCGCGAAGGGCGCAAGGGCTGTGCTGGTGCGGGGGACACCCCCGCGCCCCCGGGTCCTGCCGGGCTCATGGTGCTCCACCGCGACGCGTTCCGCCTGGCCGGGTTCCGCCGTATGACGGCGCCGTATTCGCCGTACCACGTCCCGCCGACCCGGCGCCGGAGAAGGCGAACCCGACGAGGCGACGGGATTCCGGCGGCGTCGCCTTACGGCGGACAACCCAGCGCGTGTGCGGCGCCAGTGAAATGGTCGTTGCGGGAGGCCGCGCTCCGCGCGAAGGGCGCAAGGGCCGATCACCAGGACGGTCGCGCCGTTGGTGATCACCGCGCTCCGCGCGAAGGGCGCAAGGGCTGTGCTCGTGCGGGGGATACCCCCGTGTCCCCGGTTCTGCCGGGCTCATCATCCCGGCTGCATGCCATCGAGGCAGGCCGCTATTCCAGATGAAAAGCGTCACTGCTTGGCTTTGTGAGTCCATTGGCGTATCTTGCGGCCGATTCGGTAAATGCGGAAGATAATCAAAGCGGCAAATATGATTGAAGCGAAGATGGCTGCCAGCTCCGGCCAGCTAACGCCAAAAGGCATATGTCCTCCATGTTGAGGGCGGTGATCGACGGCTGCCACTATCGGTCCTCGTCGAGGATTTGTCTAATCGCTCTCCGGTCAGGTGGGTGGCACAGTGGACAGGTGGCCGGAGATCTGCGGGTTGGGGTGTTTCTGGTGGTGGCTGGGTTTCCTGGGTGGGGGCAGGGGGAGTTGCTGGGGGCGGCGGTGGAGGCGGGTGTGGTGGCGGAGGGGGTGGGGTTTGATGATGTTTGGGTGGCTGAGCATCACTTCATGTCTTATGGGCTTTGTCCTTCGGCGGTGACGTTGGCGGGGCATATTCTTGGGCGGACTTCTCGGGTGAATGTGGGTACGGCGGTCAGTGTGTTGTCGACCGCGCATCCTGTGGCTTTGGCCGAGCAGGCGGTGCTGCTGGACCATGTCTCGGGAGGGCGGTTCCGGTTGGGGGTGGGGCGCGGCGGGCCGTGGGTCGATCTGGAGGTGTTCGGGACGGGGCTCGCACGATATGAGGACGGGTTCGCCGAGAGTCTGGATCTGCTTCTGGCCGCTCTTTCCGGAGGGGCGGTCGCGGGTCACGGGCCGGTGTTCCGGTTTCCGGCGGTCGAGATGGTGCCGCGGCCGGAGCGGGCGATCCGGCCGGTGGTGGCGGTCACGTCCCGGCGGACCCTGGGACTCGCGGCCGCGCGAGGGCTTCCGATGCTGCTGGGAATGCACATCGGGGACGCAGACAAGGCCGCCATGGTGGAGGCGTACGGGCGGGCCGCAGGTGACACCGGGGACGTTCCCCATGTCGCGGCCGGTCTCGCCCAGGTGGCCGACACCACCGAGGAGGCCGTGGCGGTCATCACGCGGTCCTTGCCGAGGTGGCTGGAACCGGGGCTGGCGGGATACCGCCGCGCGGACGGCCGTCCGTACCGTCCGAGGAACGCTCGCGACTACACCGACCTGCTGTGCCGCCTGCACCCCGTCGGCTCCCCGTCCCACTGCGTGGCCACGCTGCGCGCCACCGTCGAGCGCACCGGCATACGTCACCTGATCCTCGCCGTCGAAGGCGCGGGCGACCCCGCCGCGACCATCGAGAACGTCACCAGGCTCGGCACCGAGGTGCTCCCTTTGCTCCGCGAGTCCATGTGACGACCGGGCGCGCCACTTGTCGGCAGTGGAACAG
The DNA here is from genome assembly GCF_042658925.1 of Sphaerisporangium aureirubrum. Lineage (NCBI taxonomy): Bacteria > Bacillati > Actinomycetota > Actinomycetes > Streptosporangiales > Streptosporangiaceae > Sphaerisporangium > Sphaerisporangium aureirubrum. The sequence continues at coordinate 38,986 of NZ_JBHSRF010000040.1, read as the reverse complement.
AATGGAATTCTGTTCGCATGAATCGTGTCGAGGCCAATGGAATCGAGATCGTCTACGACACCTTCGGGGAGGTCGGGGCGCGTCCGTTGTTGCTGATCATGGGGCTGGGAACCCAGATGATCAGCTGGGACGAGAACTTCTGCGCGGCGCTCGCGGACGCCGGGCATCACGTCATCCGGTTCGACAACCGCGACGCGGGCCTGTCGACGCACCTGCACGAGGCCGGCGCGCCGGACCTGGCGGCGGCGCTCGGCGGCGACACCTCGGGAGCGCCGTACCGCCTGAGCGACATGGCGGACGACACGGCGGGCCTGGTGGCCGCGCTCGGGCTGGACGCGGTGCACGTCCTCGGAGCGTCGATGGGCGGGATGATCGCCCAGGAGTTCGCCATCCGGCACCCGGAGCGGACGCTCAGCCTCACCTCGATCATGTCGACGCCGGGCCTGGAGGCCGGGCCGCCCACCGAGCGGGCGCTCGGGACGCTGCTGATGCCGTCGGCCCCGGACCGTCAGTCCGTGATCAGGCGGGCGCTGGAGGCGTGGAAGGTGCTGGGTTCGCCCGGCTACCCGATGGACGAGCAGCGGCTGGTCAAGGTGGCGGGGGACAGCTACGACCGCTCCTTTGACCCGCCGGGCTTCGGCCGCCAGTTCGCGGCGATCCTCGCCTCCGGCGACCGGACGGCGGCGCTGCGGGAGCTGTCGGTGCCCGCCCTGGTGATCCACGGAGAGGACGACCCGCTGGTCCAGCTCTCCGGCGGCATCGCCACGGCGGACGCCATCCCGGGAGCCAGGCTCCTGACCTTCCCCGGGATGGCCCACGACCTGCCGCGCCCGCTGTGGCCGCAGATCGTCGACGCCGTCACCGAACTGACCACCCGCGTCGCCGCCCGATGACGGCCGCCGTCGGCGAGGCGCGTCAGACCTCCAGCTTCTCCTCGATGTGACGCAGGGAGTGGCGGGCCAGGGCCAGGTTGGCGCGTTGCCGGTCCAGGGCCAGGTAGAGGAACAGGCCCTTGCCGCTCCGGCCCGCCAGGGGGCGGATGACGTGGTACTGGGTGTTCAAGGTGATCAGGATGTCCTCGATGCCGTCCTGGAGCCGCAGGGCCTCCATCGTGCGGAGCTTGGCCTTGATCACCTCGGTGTTCCCGGCGGCGGCCACCTGGAGGTCCAGGTCCTTGGAGCCGCCGAGGGCGCCGAGGGCCATGCCGCTGCCGTAGTCGACCACGGCGGCGCCGATCGCGCCGTCGACGGACATCATCTCCTTGAGCGAGACGTCAATGCCGGCCATGTGCTTCCTCCTGGGGATTTGGGTGTCGAATCACGGGGGAGCGGTCAGAGCAGCCGCTCCAGCGCGTCACGGAGCCTGATGAGCACACCGACGTCGGTGGCGTCGGCATCGTGGGGCGGCGGCACGCCCTCCGGCCGCACGGCCCGCCTCTCCCTGCGGGGCAGCGCACCGGGCGGGACGGCGCCGGGCACGTCCGGGGGCGGCGCGTCAGGCGGTGGAGCGGCCGGGGGAGGGGTCAGCAGGCCGGCGGCGGCCAGCTGGCGGACGGCCAGCAGGACGGGGTAGGCCGGGCGGCCGAGGCGCCGGGCCAGCTCGGCAGGGGTGGCGACGGCGTCCGCGTGGACGACGACCTCCCACTGAACGGCCGTGAGAACCACACGGTCCGCGCTGACGCGGGGGATGGGGGCGACGGGGCGGGTGTCCAGGTCGGGGGACGGCCAGGTGCGGTCCAAACGGAGCCTCCTGCGCCGGCACTCGCGCAGCAGCCCGGCGACGTCGAAGTACCACTGCGGGCCGAGCCAGTGCCGGTCCCCCTCCCGGAAGCGCGGCCGGGTGCCGGTCGCGGAGAGCAAGAAGAACGCGGCGTCCAGCGTGGCGCCGAGCACGCAGAACTGCAGCTCGCCCCGGGTCAGCAGGCCCTGCCGCACCAGCGTCTCCCCGCCGTCGGCCCGTTCGGCCGCCTCCCGCCTGATCGAGCCGAGGGTGGTGGCGGCGATCCGCCCCGAGGAGGCGAGCAGGTCCTCCACCCCGGGGACCCCGGCGCTCTCGGCGTAGCTGACCCGCCCGGCGGTCAGGTAGATCGTCCCGGCCCGGCCCACCCGCAGCGAGCCGGTCGCCCGGCCGTCCGCCAGGCCGGGGAGGACGGCGTCCAGCCGCGTGGAGGGCGCCATGGCTCACGAGGTGGCCAGCCGGCCGGCGATGACGCGCAGCCGGTGGCGGGCCAGGGCGAGGTTGGCGCGGTCGCGGTCCAGCCGCAGGTACAGCAGCATCGGCCCGGCCGGCGCCCCGTCGAGCGGCCGGAGCAGGTGGTGGCCCTGGTCGGAGGTGACGATGACGTCCTCGATCCGGACGGTGCCGCCGGGCGCGCTCAGCGCGAGCGCGTCCAGGGTGGCCCGCAGGCTCAGGGCGAACGCGTCGGCGCTGACCTGCGGGTCCAGGGCGGTGAGGGAGCCGGACGCGACGACCGCGCCTCCGGAGTCCTCGACCAGGAGCGCGTCCAGCGCCCCGGGAATGGCCACCACGTCGGCCAGGCAGGCTTCGATATCGAGCACGGTGCACCCCTCGCCGGATACTTTCCGTCACAACGGGGCCGACTCTAGAGAGGTCACCGGTCCAGGTCGGCACCAGTCAACGATCCAGTAAAGTCCTGGGATATAAGGATCTTTCACCACGTAGAAGGATTTGCCGACCGGGTGGCAGAGCTGCAGTTGAATATCGCTCGGTATATCTCTGCCGATTTACTCATAAAGGTGCTTATGCGGATGCAATGCCACCGTCACCACCCCCGCCCGATGCGCGTTACCGTGGGGGAATGGAAAGGATCCTGGTCAGCGCGTGCCTGATGGGGCGTCCGGTGCGTTTCGACGGCCAGGCGAAGACCGTCGACGATGCCCTGCTGGCGGCCTGGCGCACCGAGGGCCGTCTTGTGCCCTTCTGTCCCGAAGTGGAGGGCGGCCTCCCGGTGCCCCGGCCCCCCGCCGAGATCGAGGGCGGCGTGGGCGGCCCGGCGGTGCTGGCGGGCAGCGGGCGCATCCTCACCGCCGCGGGCGTGGACGTGACCGGCCACTTCCTGGCCGGCGCGCAGGCCGCGCTGGCCGTGGTCAGGGCGATGAACCTCAAGATCGCGATACTCAAGGACGGCAGCCCGTCCTGCGGCACCCTGCGCATCCACGACGGCACCTTCCGCGGCCGGGTGGCCCCGGGCTCGGGCGTGACGGCCGCGCTGCTGTCGGTGCACGGCGTCCGCGTCTTCGGCGAGGACCGCCTGGCCGAGGCCGCGGGCTACCTCGACGAGCTGGAGGCCGTGCGCGGCTGAGGCGACCCGGTCAGAGGGTGAGGTCCGGCGCCTGTTCCACCCCGGGGACGGCGTTCTCGCCGATCAGCGCCTTCTCGTCGGGCTTGAACACCAGCACCGTGTCGATGTACGACCGCAGCGCCTCCTCCAGCCCCACGTCCCGCCCCGCTGCCTCCGACATGAACCACCGGTGGTCCAGCACCTCGTGGAACAGCTGCGCGGGCTCCAGCTTGCCCCGCAGCTCCGGCGGGATGGCTAGCACGGTCGGCTGGAAGATCTGGGCCAGCCACAGGTGCGCGACTATGGCCTCGTCCTCGTGGCGCAGCCCCTTGGCCACCCGGAAGGAGTCGAGGTCGTTGAGCAGCCGCCTGGCCTGGTTCTCCTCGACGTCCAGCCCGGTGAGGCGCAGCAGCCGCCGCTGGTGGTGCCCGGCGTCCACGACCTTGGGCTTGACCATCAGCCGGGCGGTGCCGGCCTTACGCCTGATCATCATCTCCGCGACGTCGAACCCCAGGGAGTTGAGCCGGCGGATCCGCTGGTCGATCAGGTGCCATTCGACGTCCTCGACGATCTCCTCCTGGGTGAGCTCCTCCCACAGCCGGTGGTACCGCGCGACGAGCTGGTCGGCGAACGCCAGCGGGTCTATCGACGGGTGCAGGAACCCTCCGGCCTCAAGGTCGAGCATCTCCCCGAAGATGTTCACCCGGGCGACCTCGATGTCCTGGTCGCGCTGGCCCCGGCTGAGCACCGGGTGCAGCTCGCCGGTCTCGGCGTCCACGAGGTACGCCGCGAACGCCCCCGCGTCCCGCCGGAACAGGGTGTTGCTCAGCGAGCAGTCGCCCCAGTAGAACCCGGCGAGGTGCAGCCGCACGAGCAGCACGGCGAGCGCGTCGAGCAGGCGGATGAGTGTGTCGGGCCGCAGCGAGCCGGACAGTACGGCCCGGTAGGGCAGCGAGAACTGCAGGTGCCGGGTGATCAGCGCGGAGTCCAGCGGCTGCCCGTCCTCGGTGGTCCGGCCGGTCACCACGGCGACCGGCTCCACGGAGGGGGCGTCCAGGCGGCCGAGGTCCCACAGCAGCTGGTACTCCCGGCGGGCGAACCTGCTGTTGATCTCTTTGATGGCGTAGACCCGCCCGGACAGCCGGGCGAATCGCACGATGTGCCGGGAGATGCCCCGCGGCAGGGTGACCAGGTGGTACTCCGGCCACTCCTCCAGGGGGATCTCCCACGGCAGGCGGATGAGGTCGGGATCGCTGGGCGCGCCGGTGATCTGGAGCGGCAAACCCGTGCTCCTCGCTACTAGAGAACTCGCCGAAGGCGACGCTAGCCGTTCCGGGGCGTCGCGCGCACCCGGTGTCCGCTCTGCGGACGGTTTCCCCTTTGCTGGTCTAGACCGGGTCAAAGGGGTGTCAATCTCGTGGGGTTCTGTGTCATCATCGGCCGATGACCTGTGGTGTTGGCAGGTTACACACGGGTTTCGGAGGGCGGTGCATGACGTCGTCGGTCGCGGTCCCCTTGCTGGTCGGCTACAGCTCGATCACGGGTTGGCCTATACCACTTGACGGTGCACGGCGTTGGACGTACGTTCCTCAAACGTTTAGGAAACTTTCCTAATTGATAGCTCCTTTCTGGAGGGTTGCATGACCTACTCCGCCGGCACGCCCCAAGAGATCACCCGGCGGCAGATGCTCCGCCGGATCGGCCTTACCGCGCTCGTCGCCGGGCCCGCTGCGGGTTTCCTCAGCTCCTGCGCGACCAGCGGCGGCGGTGGCAGCGCCGCCGCCCCGAGCCCCTCCGCCGCGGCGCCCACCTCGGCGGCCAACCCGTTCGGCGTGAAGGCGGACGCCCCCCTCGAGGTCGTCATCTTCAAGGGTGGTCTCGGCGACAGCTACGCCACCGACGTGCACGAGCCGCTGTACAAGAAGGAATTCCCGAACGCCTCGGTCAAGCACGTCGCGACCCAGCAGATCGCGCAGACGCTGCAGCCCCGTTTCGCCAGCGGCGACGTGCCGGACTTCATCGCCAACTCCGGCTCCGACCTGATGGACAACGGCGCCCTGCAGAGCGAGGGCCAGCTGCTCGACCTCACCCCGCTGTTCGACGCGCCTTCGGTCGACGACCCGAGCAAGAAGGTGCGCGACACGCTGGTCCCCGGCACGGTGGAGTCCGGCCTGATCGCCGACAAGCCGTACATCCTCAACTACGTCTTCACCGGCTACGGCCTCTGGTACAACGCCAAGCTCTTCCAGGAGAAGGGCTGGACCCCGCCGAAGACGTTCGACGAGTTCAAGACCCTCTGCGCGACCATCAAGGACGCGGGCCTCACCCCGTACGCCTACGCCGGCAAGAACGCCTCGTACTACCAGTACTGGATGATCCTGATCACGGCGGCCAAGATCGAGGGCAACCAGATCCTCATCGACATCGACAACCTCGCCGACGGCGCGTGGACCCGCGACTCGGTGAAGCAGTCGGCCGCGGCCTGGGCCGAGATCGGCAAGTTCATGGACAAGAGCTACGAGGGGCTCATCCACACCGAGGTGCAGACCCGGCAGAACAACGACAAGGTCGCGCTGTACCCGTCGGGCTCCTGGCTGGAGAACGAGCAGAAGGCCAACACGCCCGGCTCGTTCGAGTACGCCGTGTCGCCCACCCCGAGCCTGACCGCGAGCGACAAGATGCCGTTCGAGGCCATCCGCGCCGCGGCCGGCGAGCCGTACATCATCCCGGCCAAGGGCAAGAACACCGCCGGCGCTCTCGAGTACGCCCGCATCATGCTCTCCAAGGAAGGCGCCAAGGGCTTCACCGAGAAGTCCGGCAGCCTCACCGTGGTCGTCGGCGCCGCCGAGGGCCTCCCGCTGTCGCCCGGCCTGAAGAGCGTCGCGGACGCCCAGACCGCCGCCGGGGCGAACATCGTCACCTACAGCAGCTTCGAGAACTGGTACAAGGAGCTGGAGACCGAGCTGCGCAAGCAGACCAACTCCCTGATGTTCGGCCGCATCTCGGCCGACGAGTTCTGCGCCAACATGCAGAAGAAGGCCGACTCCGTGAAGGCCGACTCCTCCATCGACAAGCAGAACCGGACGGTGTAGCAGATCATGCGGCATGGCGAGCAGGGAGGGCCGGGATGCTGACGTCGTCCAAGGCGAGAATGTACGGGTTCGTCGTCTCGTTCCTGGCGATCCCGGTGGCCCTTTACGCGATCTTCGTGATCGGCCCCTACGCTCAGGCGTTCTACATCTCGCTGACCAACTGGCGCGGTATCACAGGGAACCCGCAGTTCATCGGGTTCGAGAACTTCACCCGCCTGCTGGACGACGACGTGTTCTGGGCCGCGGTGCGCCACCACGCGCTGCTCCTGGTCGCCATGCCGCTGATCACCATCGCCATCGCGCTGTTCTTCTCGTTCCTGCTGAACCTCGGGGGAGGCAGCAGGGGCGGGCGGATGACCGGCGTCTTCGGGTCGAAGCTCTACCGCGTGGTGTACTTCTTCCCGCAGGTCCTGGCGGTGGCGGTGGTCGGCGTGCTGTTCCAGGCGATCTACCGCCCGGACGGCACCGGCGTCATCAACGGCCTGCTGAACGTCGTGGGCCTCGGCCCGGTCGGCTGGCTCATCGACACCAACCTCGCCCTGTGGTCGATCATGGGCGTGGTCATCTGGCAGTCCGTCGGGTTCTACGTGGTGCTGTTCTCCGCGGGGATGTCCGCCATCCCGCGCGACGTCTTCGAGGCCGCGGCGCTGGACGGCGCCGGCCGGTTCCGGCTGTTCTTCAGCATCACGCTCCCGCTGATCTGGGACACCATCCAGGTCGGCTGGGTCTACCTCGGCATCGCCGCCTTCGACTGCTTCGCCCTGGTCCAGGTGCTCTCGGTGGACCGCGGCGGCCCGGACAACGCCACCACCGTGCTCCCGCTGGAGATCTGGCGGACGGCGTTCACGTTCTCCAAGTTCGGCTACGCCTCCGCGATGGGCGTGGCCCTGTTCTTCCTGACCATCACGTTCGCCGCGCTGAGCCTGCGCGTGACGCGCCGCGAGAGGATCGAGCTCTGATGGCGACCCACACCGACACGGTCCGGGTGGCCGGGGCCCCGCGCGCGACCGCACGGCCGAGCCGTCCGAGGAACCCGCTGGGCGCGTTCGGCGTGCTCTCCCACCTGGCGCTGGTCGTCTGGATGATCCTGGTCGTCGGGCCGATCCTGTGGACCTTCCTGGCGTCCTTCAAGACCAACGGCGAGATCGTCGGCGACGCGCCGCTGGCACTGCCGCACGACTTCTCGTGGGACGCCTGGGGACGGGCCTGGGAGAAGGCGCACATCGGCACGTACATGCTCAACACGGTGTACGTGGTGGCGATCAGCACCGCGTTCACCATGCTGTTCGGGTCGATGGCGGCGTACGTGCTCGCGCGCTACCGCTTCTTCGGCAACCGCATCGTGTACTACCTGTTCGTCTCGGGGCTGTCCTTCCCGGTGTTCCTGGCGCTGGTGCCGCTGTTCTTCGTGGTGCGCAACCTCGGGCTGATCGACACCCACGTCGGCGTGATCCTGGTGTACATCGCCTACTCGCTGCCGTTCACGGTGTTCTTCCTGACCGCGTTCTTCAAGACGCTGCCCACCTCGGTGGCCGAGGCCGCGATGATGGACGGCGCGTCGCACACCCGGACGTTCTTCCAGATCATGATGCCGATGGCCCGCCCCGGGCTGATCAGCATCACCATCTTCAACATCCTCGGCCAGTGGAACCAGTACCTCCTGCCCATCGTGCTGCTGTCGGGCGGCGTCGAGGACAAATGGCTGATCACCCAGGGCATCGCCAACATCAACACCAACGCGGGCTACGAGGCCGACTGGCCGGGGCTGTTCGCGGCGCTCAGCATGGCGATCATCCCGATGCTGATCGTCTACATCATCTTCCAGCGCCAGATCCAGTCCGGGCTCACCGCTGGGGCCGTCAAGTAGCGCCTTTATGGTGGGGCCGTTTTCATCATTTGTCACCTCTTGCCGGGATTCGACTTCTGCTTCATGATCGCGGTCAAGGCCGTCTGTAGGCAGGCGGCCGAGCAGCCCCCCATGGAGATGAGGCAGAGACCGTGCCATCCGTCCATCGCCGGAGAAGACGACTCACCCTGTTGTTCGCCGCCGTCGTGCTCGGCCCCGTGGGGCTGACCGCGATCCCCGGCCCGGCCGCGGCCGAACCGCCGCCCGAGCCCGCCAACCCCTGGCAGGCCGACCACTGGCCGCAGCGGCAGCCCTGGCAGGAGTCGGCCCCCGCGTCGGCCCTGCGCGGCGTGCCCGGCGGCCCCGCCGCGATCGACCCGCAGAACTGGAAGAACCCCGACCACATGACGTGGGCGGACTACAAGGCGGTCCCCGGGACCAACTGGGCCGACCCCGCGGGCAAGGGCTCGCAGCGCACCTTCAAGGGCGCCCTGGTCCTGCTCGACTACCCCAACCAGCCCTTCGTGGTCACGCAGCCCGCCCGGTCCACGGTGTTCGGCAACCCCAGCACCGAGGCGCACGACATCCCCCGGACGCAGGTCGCGCAGTTCTACAAGGACTTCCTGAACACCCCCAACACGCTCAACCGCGGCCACACCATCCACGAGTACTGGATGGAGGACTCCGGCGGCCGGTACGGCGTCGACCTCACGGCCTTCGGCCCGTACGAGATGCCGGGCAAGGACCACGAGTACGCCATGGAGTTCCAGGCCGGCACCGCCTGCCCGGCCGGCGACAACTGCAACCGCAACATCCGCACCGACGGGCGCGCCGCCTTCGCCGCCGAGCAGGGCGAGCCCACCCTGGCCCAGTTCGACTTCATCTTCTACCTCAGCGCGGGGCAGGACGAGTCGGCCACCTGGCAGGAGTTCGGGCCGATCAAGTTCCCCACCAAGGAGGACGTCACCGACGACTTCGGGCCGCCGGACCCCGCGCTGCCCAACTGGTCGCGCACGCGGTACGTCGAGTGGACCTCCTGGGCGTCGGGCTCGTCCATCTGGCCGAACGCCGGCGGTGGCTCGTCCACGCAGGCCGAGAGCTCCGGCCAGGGCGTGTACGCGCACGAGCTGAGCCACATCCTCGGCATCGGCGACAACTACAACAACCCCTTCAGCGTGCCGCCGCGCCGGGCGTACACCGGCATCTGGGAGATGCTCAGCCGCGGCAGCTTCAACGGCCCCGGCGGCCCGCACAGCCGGTGGCTGATCCCGCCGACCGGCGGCGGCTCGATGGGCGCCCAGCACATGCTGCGCAACAAGATCAAGCTGAACATGGTCGACGAGGGCAACGTGCTCCGGCTCACCCGTGAGGCGCTGGCCCAGTCCGGCCTGGTGGTCGCCAAGGTCACCGCGCGTACCGTCCAGCCCGGCGCGAGCGGCCTGGCCGGTGTGAACGTGGTGCTCGGCGGCGGCGACCTCAGCCCCGCGTGCGACGTCAACACCGACGCGTTGTGCGACGGCGGCGGCTACCAGAACTACACGGTCGAGGTCGTGGACCGGATGGGCGCCGACTCCTTCACCCCGGACTCCGGCGTGCTGGTGGCCAAGACCAAGGACCAGGACCGCGCGCCGTTCGAGTGGGTGATCGACGCCAACCCGCAGGACATCGGCATGACCGACTACGTCCTGCCGGACGAAACCGCTGTCCCGATCACCATCGGCGACTACCGGCAGCTGTCCGACGCGCTCTTCCACGCCGGCACCGGCTCCGGCAGCGAGTTCGAGCACGTCGACCAGGCCAACCGCCTGCACTTCTACATCATCGGCAAGCACCGCGACAAGAAGGGCATCCTCTCCTACACCGTCGCCGTCCGCTCCCTGGACGGCGCCGGCCCCCAACGCCGCGGCGTGAAGCTCCTCCCCACCGCCACCATCACCAAGGGCACCGACTGGGCCACCTGCCAGTTCCCCCTGACCAACACCGGCAAAAAGGCCACCCCCCAGGGCGAACACCCCGAAGACGTCTCCGCCTACCTCAACTCCGACGTCTACCGCCTGTCCGCCTCCACCTCCACCAAGGGCTGGACGACCTGGACCCCCAACCAACTCACCGCCCTTGAGTTCGGCAAAACCACCCTCATCCCCATCGAGGTCCAGCGCACCAAGACCGCCCCCCGCCTAGCCAAGATCACCCTAACCGCCACCAGCGAAAGCGACCCCACCAAGAACTCCACCACCACCTGCGCCGCCGTCGGCCTCTGACCCACCCCCCGGGCCGGGCACGGCACCCCGCCGTGCCCGCCCCGCGACATTGTCGCCACCACGTGAAATGATGATCGGTATGGAGAGGCTGGACGACGAGGCGATCACCGCACGACTGGCAGAGGTCCCTGACTGGCGACGCGAAGGCGACGAGATCCGCCGCACCATCGTCGCCCCCGACTTCCGCACCGCCATAGCGATCGTCAACGACATCGCCGAACAGGCCGAGGCCCTCAACCACCACCCCGACATCGACATCAGATGGCGCAAACTCCACCTGGCACTAACCACCCACGACGCCGGTGGCCTCACTCAGAACGACTTCACCCTGGCCCTGCGCATCGACACCATCGCCGCGGACCACGCCGCGTCCTGAACCTTTCCTCACCTCCCGTGTGTTCACCGAGCCTTGGCGCAGCGTGACGGCTACAAGAAGCCCGCCTGCTACGACGCTCTCGCCGCCTTCGGCTACTGACCCCACTCCACGCCGGACGCCGGCATGTGGTGAACGCCGCGGCGCTCGCGGCTCAGTCCTCTTCGCGGCAGAGGCAGAAGGGATGGCCGGCCGGGTCCAGGAGCACTCGGACGTTCTCCTGTGGCTGGGCCGTGGCCAAGGTGGCTCCTAAGGCGACCGCGTCGGCGACCGCGGAGTCCAGGTCGCCGACCTGGAAGTCGAAGTGCATCATCGGCCGTTGCGCGCCGTCGACGGGAGGCCAGACGGGAGGCCGGTAGCCGGTCGCCTGCTGGAAGACGACGTAGACGGACCCCTGCGGGGCGGTGAGAATGGCGGTCCCCGGTTCCTCGTGGCCGATGGGCCACCCGAGCAACTCGGAGTAGAAGCGCGCCAGAGCACCTGGATCCGGTGCTTCGATCGCCGTCCCCCACCACATGCCGTCCGTCCGAGTTCGCATGCGTCGCAGCTTGTCGCATGGCCTCGGTCGTGTCCATGGCGCCGGCGTGCGCGAGGCGCCACCTCCACGTGGCCGGTGCCCCTGCGCCTGTGAACCTTTCCCCGGGGATATCTGGGGTCGCGTGGTTCCCGTGCAGCGTCGACGGGGTGATCCTCTTTTGTGCTCCGGAGAGCTGCCGGGTGCTGATTGACACGCTTTGGAGTGGTCCACACACTCCATGGGAGCACCTCCTGTCGCGCTACCTCGGGTGATTCGCGTCCCCCTTCCCCGCACGGTGTTCCACCGGAGGAGAAACATGATCATTGATGTCGTGCGTCCGTTACACCGCTTCCTGGTGGTGGTCGCCGCGGGCGTCGTCGCCGTGGCCCTGGCCGTCGTGCCGTCCTCGCCGGCCGCAGCCGACTCCACCCTGGGCGGGGCCGCCGCGAGGAGCGGGCGCTACTTCGGGGCCGCGGTGCAGGCGCGGTATCTCGGTGAGGCCGCCTACACGACGGTGCTGGACCGTGAGTTCACGTCGGTCACCCCTGAACTGGAGATGTGGTGGGAGGTGCTGCAGCCGTCCCGGGGGGTGTGGAACTTCGCACCGGCGGATCGCATCGTCGAGTACGCGCAGGCCCGTGGGATGACGGTCCGGGGGCGCCTGGTGGCGTCCTATGGGATACCGAACTGGGTGACCAGCCTGGGCAGCGCCTCTGACGTCAACGCGGCCCTGGTCACTTTCATCACCACCGTGATGCGCCATTTCCAAGGCAAGGTCGCCACCTGGGACGTCGTCGGGGAGGCTTTCGCCGACACCTCCACCAGTCCCCGCCGTCCCGGCATCTTCCAGTCCCGCCTGGGTGACAGCTGGATCGAGCAGGCTTTCCGCGCCGCGCGCGCCGCCGACCCCCAGACCAGGCTCTGCTACAACGACTACGGCATCGAGGACGTCGCGAAGCCCAAGACCCAGGCCGTCCTCGCCCTCGTACGCGACTTCAAGACACGCGGCGTCCCCCTCGACTGTGTCGGCCTGGAGTCCCACTTCGATTACCGAGCCTTCCCGTCCCCGCCCAATTTCCGCCCCACCCTCCAGCAGTTCGCCGCCTACGGCGTCGACGTCCACATGACCGAGCTCGACGTGTCGGACACCGCCTCCCGCCAGGCCGAGATCTACCGCTCCGCCGTCTCCTCCTGCGTGGCCGTCCCCCGCTGCAAAGGGATAACCGTCTGGGGCATCCCCGACCACTACAGCTGGCGCTCCGGCTCCGCCCCGTTGCTCTTCGACCGCTACTACAACAAGAAACCGGCCTACGCCGCCACGCTCGCCGGCCTCGGCATGTGGGTGACGTCCGGAGGAAGCTGAAGCGGATCTGGACGACCTGCATCCGCGACCAGCTCACCGCCCCGAAAGACACGTTTCGAAGTGGCCCGGGCACTCCCTTGGAGTGCCTTCCGTCGCGTTGTCTCGGGTGATGCACGTCCCTGCCCCGATCGATGTTCCACCGGAGGAAGGACATGATGAGCGGTGTCGTTTGTTCGTCACGCCGCGTCCTGGCCGTCGCCGTCGCAGGTGTGCTCGGACTGGTCCTGGCCGTCGTGCTCCCGGTGCCGGCCGAGGCGGCCACCACGCTCGGTGCGGGGGCCGCGCGGACCGGGCGGTTCTTCGGGGCCGCGGTGCAGGCGCGTTTCCTCGGGGAGGCGCCGTACGCCACCGTGCTGAACCGGGAGTTCACCTCGGTCACGCCCGAGGTGGAGCTGCGGTGGAGCACGGTGGAACCGCAGCGCAACTTGTTCAACTTCTACTCGGCCGACCAGGTCGCCTTCCACGCGCGGTCCCGGGGGATACGGCTGCGCGGGCACCTGGTGGGACCGTCCTGGCTGCCCGGCTGGCTGACCAGCCTGCCCAACGCCGCCAACACGCGCGTCGCGATGATCAACCACATCAACGTGATGATGACCCGCTACCGGGGGGTGTTCGGCACCTGGGACGTGGTGTCCGAGGCGTTCGCCGACACCCCGGGTGCCCCCCGGCGCCCCACGGTCTTCCAGCAGTGGCTCGGTGACGGCTACATCGAGGAGGCGTTCCGCGCCGCCCGCGCCGCCGACCCCGCGGCCAAGCTCTGCTACAACGACTACGGCATCGAGGACGTCGACAAGCCGAAGGGCCGGGCCGTCCTCACCTTGGTCCGCGACCTGAAGGCCCGCGGCGTGCCCATCGACTGCGTCGGCCTGGAGTCACGCTTCGATCCCCGTAGCGCCCCGCTCCCGGCCAGCTACCTGCGCACCCTCGAAGAGTTCGCCGCCCTGGGGGTGGACGTCGAGATCACCCAGCTCGACGTCGCCGGCGGCGGCACCCCCCAGGCCGACACCTACCGCGCCGTCGTGGTCGCCTGCCTCGCCGTCCCCCGGTGCACCGGCATCACGGTCTGGGGCATCCCCGACCACTACTCCTCGCACCCCCTCGACACACCTCTGCTCTTCGACCGCAACTACGCGAAGAAGCCCGCCTACGACGCCGTCCTGATCGCGCTCGGCTGACCCCGGAAACGGCCGCGCCCCGGACGCGACGGCGTCCGGGGCGCGGCCTCATCCGGTCATGCCAGGGTGCCGTCCTCGACACCCGCGCGGAACGCCTCCCAGGCGCCCGCTCCGACCACGAACGCCGGGCCGGTGGGGTTCTTGCTGTCGCGCACACCCTTGTGGCCGTCGGCCAGGGATGCGATCTCGACACAGTTTCCGCCGCTACCTCCAGAGCGGCTGGACTTCCTCCAAGTGGCGACAGCCAGTTCCTGCTCCAGCTGTGGGTTCATTCGGTATCTAATCTCCCTGATGAGGTCGAGCGACGCCTGCCTCGGCAGCGCCTCGGCTCGGATTACCTCGTAGCGTGTGGCAATTTTTCGGACATCTTCATCTCGCTCAAGGAGGTGTCCGTGTCCGACTGCCTCGATGTATACCGTATCGGCCGCACCAGGGGTCTGAGCTAAGACGAATCCGCCCTCCAGTCCCGCTGTGGCACGCGCACTGAAGGGAACTACCTGGATGGTGATATGTGGTAGGAAACTAAGCTCTTCGAGCCGTTTGAGCTGTTCATTCATAATGTGATGGTTGCCGATTACCCGGTGCAGGACCCCCTCGTCCAGCAGTGCCCAGAACATCGGGGGTTCGGCCCGCTCGAAGATGAGCTGCCGTTCCATCCGGGCCATGACCTGCTCCTCGACCCGCTCGGGGACGGGCCGCGGCTCCCCTTGGAAAATCGTTCTAGCGTATTCCTCGGTCTGCAGGAGGCCCGGCACGACCAGGGGCTCCCAGGTGCGGAGCACGGTCGCCTCACGCTCCAGATCCAGCCATGGCCGGAACCACGTCGGGGTCGCCGAGTGATGGATGAATGGCCACAGCCGGACAAGGGCTCCGTCAAGATGCAAGGCGGCGTCACATCGCTCGGCGAAGTCCAGAGAAGGCGTCCGTTTTGCGTTCTCAACTGCGCTGATCATCACATTTGTGTACTGGATTTTGTCGGCCAGCTCACGCTGCGTCAATCCGGCCGCCTCGCGGTGTTTTCTCAGCTCGAATCCGAAAAGCGCGCGTGGGCTGTCGGCCGGGTGCAGCTCGTTGGGGAGAGGCATCCGGTCCGCTCCTATCGACCGATCCCACGGTTTACCTAGGGATCTACGAATTCCGTCTATCGGCAGTACATCGCGAGGACTACCGACAGTAGTCGCTCGGCGTCACCCTGAGAAGATATTCGCCGAACAGGGAATGGTGATGGCTGATGGCACATCTCTCACTCGGTACGGGCCTGACCGAGGCACGCCCCACGGTGCGCACCAGGCCGGTCTCGGCCAGCACCGCGGCCCACTGCGCCGAACTCCTCTCGATCCTCCAGCGCGAGCTGACCCCGCACGGCACCCGCTCTGAGATCCACCTCCGAGAACGCACCCCCTCCGACGGCCCCATCCGCCCCCACGAGACCCACCACCCCACAGAACTCCACGTCTTCGGCCCCGACCAGGAACAACGCGCCACAGTCCTGGTAGCCGACATGACCGAAGGCCGCTTCTACTGCGTGACCCCCCGCGACGCCCCCTGGCTCCGCTTCCCCCTCCACCAAACAGTGGAAGCCGCCGCCTACCTGCGCCTCCTGGCCCGCGACCACACCCGCCTCCCGGCAGGCGCGCCGGAGAACGGGCCGATGTAGGTGGCTCGGGTCAGTGTGCGGGGGACCAGGTGGGGGTGCGGCCCAGGTAGTGGAGGAGGCGAGTGGTGGGGGAGGCGGTGGCAGGGGAGGGGAGGGCGGGGGCGAAGAGCCGGAGGGTGTCGCGCATCGGGGGGACGAGGTGTTCGGCGACCGGGATGATGCGGTCGGCGAGGTCGTCGGACAGGGGGAGGGGCTGGGCTGTGGACCTGGCGATGTCCCAGGCGTGGACGGCGGCGTCCATGGCGGGGGCGCCGGCGGCGAGCCAGATGGGCACTCTGCCGAACGGGGTCGGGGCGTCGGCGGCGTCGGAGGGCAGGGATGCCCAGGCCGCGTTGAGTCTGGCGATCGCCTCGTCGAGGGCGTCGGCAGGGGGTGCGTCGAAGGCGTCCGGCGGGTCGAAGGGGTTCACTCGCCTCTCGGGGCCCTCGAAGGCGTGGACGTAGGCGAGCTGGGCGAGGCATGCGTGGTTCAGAACCTGGCGAGTGGTCCACTCGGCACATGGGGTGGGGGCGCCCCAGCGGTGCTCCGGGACGCCGCGCGTCACCGCACGGAGGTAGTCGTGGGCCTCGGCCATCAGTTTGAGCCCGTCGCTCATGTCCATGCCGCCCCCTTCGCCGTTCGCGATGATCCTCCAGCAGGATAGGAACGGGGGGCGCGTCCGCCTATCCCCTTAGGGGCGCGGGTGCCACCTGGGGCGTGTACAGCGATGCCGGATCTCGCCGCCCTACGGTTCCGCCGTCGCGGCGCCGTCCATGGGATCGGCGACCGGGATGGGGGGCTGACGAGCGCGGAGCGGCCCGCTGGCTCGTCTACGTTCGTAGGTGGCGTCCCGACAGTCGCCGGCCGCAGCACGGCCGCCGTGACGGTGCCCGTCCGGGCTGAGGTCCGGATGGCGGGGAAGCCAGGCCGAGAGAGCGTGGTCGCTCCAGAAACGGCTGTGCCCCGGAGCCCGCTCGAAAAGCGATGTCATCCGGGGCTTACCCGTGCGATGTTTCGGTTCGTGACGCTCCATGGCGATCTTGCGACTGGATGGGTCACGGTAAGCCCGGCAAGACCCGGGGGTGCGGGGGTGTCCCCCGCATGAGCACAGCCCTTGCGCCTTCCGCGCGAAGCGCGCCCCTGGCAAGGACTATTTCTCTGCTGCTGTACACCACGAGTTGTCCGCCGTAAGCCGGTGCCCCCGGTGCCCGGGAGCCCCGGTGCCCGGGAGCCTCGGTGCCCGGGAGCCTCGGTGCCCGGGAGCCTCGGTGCCCGGGAGCCTCGGTGCCCGGGAGCCTCGGTGCCCGGGAGCCTCGGTGCCCGGGAGCCCCGTCGCCTCGTCGGGTTCGTCTTACCGGCGCCGGGTCGGCGGGACGTGGTACGGCGAACACGGCGCCGTCGTACGGCGGGGCACCGGCCCGGCGGAGCGCGTCGCGGTGGAGCATCATGAGCCCGGCAGGACCCGGGGGTGCGGGGGTGTCCCCCGCATGAGCACAGCCCTTGCGGCCCTTCGCGCGGAGCGCGGCCTCCCGCGAGGACCATTTCATTGGCGCCGCACACGCCACGGGTTGTCCGCCGTACGGCGGCGCCGGATTCGCCGTACCACGTCCCGCCGTATCGGCGCCGGTTATAGACGATCTGCGGGACGGCGGGGGCAGCGAAGGTGGTGGGAGCAGTGAAGGTGGTGGGAGCGGTGAAGGTGGTGGGGGGGTGGGAGTGGTGAAGGTGGTGGGGGGGTGGGAGTGGTGAAGGTGGCGAGGGTGGACGGGTTGCGGGGGGTAGTACGGGGTGGGAGGTTGCGGGCATACTCGGCGGTAACCGACGGAAGTTCGGCGCGGTGAGGAGAAATTTATGAGTCTCTCGGACCTGCGGCCCGTTCCCAGTGAGTCGTTGGAGTTCCGGTTTCCACAGAAGTTCGATGACGTGGCTGCGGAGCGGCGGCATCGGATGGAGCGGCTGGCGGCGGCGTTGCGGCTGTTCGGGCGGTTCGGGTTCGAGGAAGGGGTGGCGGGGCACATCACGGCGCGGGATCCGGAGCATCCGGATCACTTCTGGGTCAATCCGTTCGGGATGAGCTTCAGGCAGGTGCGGGTCAGCGATCTGATCCTGGTCAATCATCATGGGGAGGTCGTGGAGGGGAGGCGGCCGGTCAACCAGGCGGCGTTCGCCATCCACTCCATGATCCACCAGGCGCGGCCGGACGCGGTGGCGGCGGCGCACAGTCACTCGGTGCACGGGAAGGCGCTGTCGTCGCTCGGGCAGATGCTGGAGCCGCTGACGCAGGACGCCTGCGCGTTCTACGAGGACCACGGGCTGTTCGACGACTACACCGGGGTGGTGCTGGACACCGAGGAGGGGCGGCGGATCGCCCGGGCCCTGGGGTCGCACAAGGCGGTCATCCTGCGCAACCACGGGCTGCTCACCGTGGGGGACTCGGTAGACGCCGCCGCGTGGTGGTTCATCACGATGGAGCGGTCGTGCCAGGCGCAGCTGCTCGCCAAGGCGGCGGGGCAGGTCGTCCCGATCACCCATGAGAACGCCAAGCTGACCCACGGCCAGATCGGCAACGGACTGGTCGGCTGGATCAACTTCCAGCCGCTGTACGACCAGATCTGCCGCACCGACCCGGACCTGTTCGACTGACGTCCCGTCCGGCGGTCGATCCGAGGGCCGGCGATGAAACTAACATTCGGTTTCCCCGAAAGTTTCGGCCAAACGCGCAGGTCAGGGTGATTCGGTCTGGTAGCGGCGGAGTGGGTACCCGAAACATTTTGGTGATTTATTGACACCTTTCGGGATCATGCTCAGACTTGGGCCGCATGTGGAGACCTTCCGTCCCCAACCGGTTGTGAGCGCTCCCATCGCAGGTCGCCGTGGCCGTAAGTGCCGCTGTGATCTGCCGGTGATCGCCTCCACGTCCCCTCCCCGATTGGTGTTCCACTGGAGGAACCAGAAATGATCGACAACGCCGCCCCCAGCGGCAGAGGCGGTAGGCGCCTCTTCAGCGTCAAGAACGCGCTCGTCATCGGTGCGGTCGGTGCCCTCGCCGCCGGCATGGTCGTGGGCATCACCGCCGCCCCGGCCAGTGCCGCCAGCACGCTCGGTGCGGCGGCGCAGCAGAGCGGGCGATACTTCGGTACCGCCATCGCCTCGGGCAAGCTCGGTGACTCGGCGTACACCACGATCGCGAACCGTGAGTTCGACATGGTGACCGCCGAGAACGAGATGAAGATCGACGCCACCGAGCCGAACCGGGGGCAGTTCAACTTCACCAACGGTGACCGGGTCTTCAACTGGGCCAGGCAGAACGGCAAGCGGGTCCGGGGCCACACGCTGGCCTGGCACTCCCAGCAGCCCGGATGGATGCAGTCCCTCAGCGGCAGCACCCTGCGCCAGGCGATGATCGACCACATCAACGGCGTGATGGCCCACTACCGGGGCAACATCTACGCCTGGGACGTCGTCAACGAGGCCTTCGCCGACGGTGGTGGCGGCGGCCGTCGCAGCTCCAACCTGCAGTCGACCGGCAACGACTGGATCGAGGTGGCGTTCCGCACCGCGCGTACCGCCGACCCGGCCGCCAAGCTCTGCTACAACGACTACAACATCGACAACTGGACCGCGGCCAAGACGCAGGGCGTCTACAACATGGTCCGCGACTTCAAGCAGCGCGGCGTCCCGATCGACTGCGTGGGCCTGCAGGCGCACTTCAACAGCGGAAGCCCCTACAACAGCAACTTCCGCACCACCATCTCCAGCTTCGCCGCCCTCGGCGTCGACGTCCAGATCACCGAGCTGGACATCCAGGGCGCCTCGGCCCAGACCTACGCAGCCGTCACCAACGACTGCCTCGCCGTCCCCCGCTGCAACGGCATCACCGTCTGGGGCGTCCGCGACCAGGACTCCTGGCGCTCGGGCGACACCCCGCTCCTGTTCAGCGGCAACAACAAGAAACCGGCCTACGACTCGGTCCTGGCCGCGCTCAACGCCGCGAACCCGAACCCGACCGTCACGCCGACCGTCACGCCGACCGTGACGCCGACCGTCACCCCCACCGTGACGCCCACGTCCGGCGGCACCTTCCGGTTGCGCAACGAGAGCGCGGGCAGGTGTGTCGACTCGCCCAACAGCGCCACCGCCAACGGCACCCAGCTCCAGGTCTACGACTGCCACACCAACCCCAACCAGAGCTTCACCTACGACAGCTCCAGCCGGCTTGTGACGATGAACAAGTGCCTGGACGTGCCGACCGGCGGAGGCTCCGGCACCCGCATCCAGCTCTACGACTGCCACGGCAACTCCAACCAGAAGTGGACGTTCAACTCCAACGGCACTGTCACCAGTAACGCCAACAGCCTGTGCCTCAGTGTCACCGGCACGGGTAACGGCTCCGGCGTGACCGTCGCGAGCTGCAACGGCCAGTCCACCCAGCGGTGGACCCGGGCGTAGCCCTCATCCGCGTCACACCGTGGCCCGGCACCCCCGCGTGAGGGGGTGCCGGGCCACGGCCCGTGGGGGGATCAGGTGAACAGCTCGGGCGGGGGGACGGGTGCGATCACCGGGTCGCCGTCCCTGATCGGGGACGCGCCCGCGATGAAGTTCACCAGGTCGTTCTCGCCCACGTAACGGGACTGGGTGAGCCCGCCCGCCGCCTTGCGGGCCAGCACGGCCACCGGCAGCGGGGCGGGTGACGCCACGACGATCAGATTGCCGAACCGGCGCCCCCGCAGCACGCCGGGCTCGGCGAGCAGGGCCACGTGGCGGAACGTGCCGCGGACCGTGGCGGCCATTCTGCGGGCGAAACCCAGGCCCTTGCCGTCCGCGATGTTGATCAGCAGGGTGCCGGAGGACTTGAGCACACGGGTGAGGTCCGCCATGTACTCCGCGGTGACCAGCTCCACCGGGATGGTCGCCCCGGTGAACGCGTCCAGCAGGATCAGGTCGGCCGACGCGTCGCGCAGGCCCGCCGCGCCGGAGCGCCCGCCGGTCACGCGCACCTTCAGCCGGGGTACCGACGACAACCGGAGCTGATCGCGCACGAGCTCCACCAGCGCCGCGTCCGGCTCGATCACGATGTGCCGGGAGCCGGGGCGGGTCGCCGCGATGTAGCGAGGCAGCGTGCAGGCGCCGCCGCCCACGTGCACGGCGTCCAGCGGACCCTCCTGGAGGGAGTCGATGACGTCGGCCATCAGCCGGACGTACTCGAAGTCCAGGTAGGTCGGATCGTCCAGATCGACGTAGGACTGGGGGACTCCGGACATGGTGAGCAGCCAGCCGCCCGGCCGGTCGAGGTCGCGTAGCAGCTCCACCTCGCCCTGCGTCACCGGGTAGCGGCCGGGCATGGGTGCCGCCTCGACCTTGCGCTTGGCCACACGGTCTCCTTTTGCTTCTGGTATATCCGGTTGTGCCATCCCCGGCATCCTTGGGAGTACGGTATGCGTCGCCGCGGAGTGTTCGTCCTCATTGTGGTGACGCTTGTCATCGTCACGGCGGCCGTTGTGGCCCTCATCGTGGACGCCCGCCGCGTGCACGGCACCCCCGAGGCGGTGGGGAAGGCGTACCTCGGCTCGTGGGCCGCGGACGACCTGGAGGGGATGCGGGACCGGGTGGCCGCGCCGCCGGGGGACTTCGCCGAGCAGCACCGCCGGCTCACCGCCGAGCTGCAGATCATCTCGGTGAAGCTGACCCCGGGGACGGTGGTGCGGCGCGGCGAACGGTCGGCGGACATGCCGTTCAGCGGGGTCAGGCAGATCGGGGAGCTCGGCCAGTGGCGGTTCTCCGGGGTCCTGCACCTGGCGGTGCGGGACGGCGAGTGGAAGGTCATCTGGACGCCGTCCACGCTGACCCCCGGGGTGGCGCCGAGCGAGCGGCTGCGGCTGGCGGAGATCACCGTGCCGGGGACGGAGCTGCTGACCCGGCAGGGCCGGGCGCTGCCGCAGGACAGCGGCGCGGAGACCTACTTCGATGACCTCGTGGGGGAGATCGACGACCTGGACGAGACCCCGCCGTCCGGCTGGGCCATCGAGGCGGTGCCCGCGGCCGGTCGCCCGCGGCGGCTGGTGGTGTTCCGCCCGCCGCTGGAGCGCCGCCTGCGCACCACCCTGGACTGGTGGACCGAGGCGGCGGCCGACCGTGCCCTGGACGGCGTCGACCGTCCCGCCGCGATTGTCGCGGTGCGGCCGTCCACGGGCGAGGTGCTGGCGGTGGCCGACCGGCTGCCGAGGCAGGGGGCGTTCTCCGCGCAGTACCCGCCGGGCCCGGCCTTCGAGACGGTCGCCGAGCCGGCCACGCTGCGGGACAACTTCGGCTTCGGCGCCCGCTTCAAGTCGGGCCTCGGCGGCCGGTGCGGCTCGGCCCGGGAGCCCGCAGGGGGCGGCTCACGGGCCTCGGTGACCGCCACCCCCCTGTGCATGGCCCTGCTGGCCGCCGCCGCGCAGAACGGCACCTGGCGCCCGCCGCGCCTGATGTCGGAACGCGCGGTCACCCGCCTGGAGGGCATCGGCGGCCCGAGGCCCAAGCGCCTGTCCGACCCGCTGGCCGTCCTGCTGCGCACCATGATCACCCCGGCCGCCGCCGGCGAGGGCCTCCCCACCGGCGTCTCCGCAAGGTCGGGGACCGCCCCCGCCGCCTCGGGCAACGACCACGCCTGGTTCGTGGGCTACCGCGGCGACCTCGCCTTCGCCGTCTTCGTCGAGCACGGCGGCCCCGGCTCCGCGGCCCCCGCCGCGGCCCGCTTCCTGCGGGCCCTGTGAGCGAAGGGCGGCGGGCCGGTCAGGTGGTGCGGCTCAGGCGGCGGGTGGCGAGTTCGGCGTACAGGGCGGCGCCGGTGGGGAGGGTGGCGTCGGAGAAGCGGGCCTCGGGGGAGTGGTTGTAGGCGGCCTTGGCGGGGTCCAGGTCGGCCGGGCAGGCGCCGAGGGCGATGAAGGCCGAGGGGATCTCGTGGCAGACGAAGCTGAAGTCCTCGGCGCCGGTGAAGGGCTGGGGGGACTCGATGTAGCGGTTCTCGTCGAAGACCTCGCGGATGGTGCCGGCGGCGAAGCCGACCTCGGCGGCGCTGTTCACGGTGACGGGGTAGCCGGCGTCGAACTCGGCCTCGACCTCCAGGCCGTGCGCGGCGGCGATGCCGCGCAGCAGGGTGATCGAACGGGCGAGGATGCGCTCGTGGGCGGCCACGGAGAACGAGCGCAGGGTGGCCTCGAAGCGGGCCTCCTCGGGGATGATGTTGTCGGCGGTGCCGGCGTGGAAGCTGCCGACCGTGACGACGACGGGGTCGAAGACGTCGAAGCCGCGGGTGACCATGGTCTGCAGGGCGGTGACCATCTCGCAGGCCGCGGGGATGGGGTCGTTGGCGTGGTGGGGCATGGAGCCGTGGCCGCCGGAGCCGCGGACGGTGACCACCAGGCGGTCGGCCGCGGCCATGATAGGGCCGGGCCGGCTGACGAAGACGCCCGCCGGGAGCACCGAGCTGATCACGTGCAGGGCGTACGCGGCGACGGGCCGCCGCCCGGCGGCGTCCAGCACGCCCTCCTCGATCATGAACTTCGCGCCGCCCGAGCCCTCCTCGCCGGGCTGGAACATGAACACCACGTCCCCGGCGAGGGTGTCGCGCCGCGCCGACAGCAGGTGGGCGGCGCCGGCCAGCATCGTGGTGTGCAGGTCGTGCCCGCAGGCGTGCATGGCCCCGGGGATCTCGGACGTCACCGGCCCGCCGCCGCGCTCGGTGAGGGGCAGCGCGTCCATGTCGCCACGCAGCAGCACCGCCGGCCCCGGCAGGCCTCCGCGCAGCACAGCGGTGACCGAGCTGAGTCCCTTGCCGGTCGTCACCTCCAGCGGGAGCCCGTCCAGCGCCGCGAGCACCTTCTCCTGGGTTCTCGGCAGTTCCAGGCCGAGTTCCGGCTCGCGGTGCAGGGCGTGGCGCAGCCGTACGAGCTCGTCGTGGATGTCGTCGGCCGCTTCGCGAAGTGACACCGGCATCGCGTTGATCGCCTCCTGGATCCGGTCACGGGGTGCTGTTCTCGCATACTGCCAGGTTCCCCGGTCGCTGTCCCCCTTCGAGGAGGTGAGCAGCATTTGACCCTCAGTTGGTCTGCTGTCGTGTTCTAAGCGGATAGAACCGAAATCGGGAGATTAATGGGTTTCGCCCGGTTTCCCGGACGCCTCTGGGAGGGGGACGACATGCGACTGGTAGCGGAGGAGACCACCCGTCACTGGTGGAGTTACGCGGTGCGCGGCGCGGCAGCCGTGCTGTTCGGCATCCTGGCCATCTTCTGGCCGCTGATCACCCTGATGACGCTGGTGGTGCTGTTCGGCGTGTTCGCCGTGGTCAGCGGGGTCATCACCCTGGTCGGCGCGGTGCGCGGCGGCGACCCGGAGGACTCCAAGCCGTGGGCGATCGCGTCGGGGATCCTCGGCATCGTGGCCGGGGTGGCCGCCTGGCTGTGGCCGGGCATCACGACGTTCGCCCTGCTGATGCTGATCGCGGCCTACGCGGTGGTGGTCGGCGTCACCGAGATCGTCGCGGCGCTCCGGCGGCGCAGCAGCGGCGAGACCGAGTGGATGTACGTCGTCTACGGCGGGCTCGCGGTCCTCTTCGGGATCCTGATGTTCCTCTGGCCGGCGTCCGGCGCCCTGGCGCTCACCTGGCTGATCGGCATCTTCGCGATCGTGTACGGCGGCGCGCTACTGGTGCTGGCGTACCGGATCCACGGCGTGCGCCACAAGGGGGCCGCGGGCACCGCTCCGCGCGTCGCCTGAGCGTCACCGGAAAAATCATCGCCCCGTTCGCGGAGTAACCGGAAGATATGCATATAGAAACCGTCAATTCGGGAAGGTTGTCGGTGTAGCGTCCGACACCCCTAGGAGGCGCCATGAGCGCACTCGACCGCCTGTCCCGGCATCTGCTCATCGACGGCTACCACATGGAGCCGGATCTGGAACGCAGCCACGGGTCCTGGCTGGTGGACGCGCGCACCGGCAGAAGCTATCTGGACTTCTACACCTTCTTCGCCTCGGCCCCCCTCGGGGTGAATCCGTTCGACGACGACCCGGAGTTCGTCGCCTTGCTCGGCCGGGTCGCGGCCAACAAGCCGGCCAACTCCGACCTCTACACCGCCCACCTCGCCGACTTCGCCGACACCTTCGCCCGCGTCCTCGGCGACCCCGCGCTGCCCCACCTGTTCTTCGTCGAGGGCGGCGCGCTGGCCGTGGAGAACGCCCTGAAGTGCGCGTTCGACTGGAAGAGCCGCCACAACGAGGCCAGGGGCCGCTCCCGCGCCCTCGGCACCAAGGTGCTGCACCTCACCCGCGCCTTCCACGGCCGCAGCGGCTACACCCTTTCACTCACCAACACCGACCCGGTCAAGACCGACCGATTCCCGGTCTTCGGCTGGCCGCGCGTCGAGGTCCCCGCCCTGCACCACGGCGACGTGGAGGCGGCCGAGGAGCGGGCGCTGGCGCAGGCCCGCGCGGCGTTCGCCCGCCACCCGCACGACATCGCGTGCTTCATCGCCGAGCCCATCCAGGGCGAGGGCGGCGACAACCACATGCGGCCGGAGTTCCTCCAGGCCGTCCAGCGGCTCTGCCACGAGCACGACGCGCTGTTCGTGCTGGACGAGGTGCAGACCGGCGTCGGCATCACCGGCACCGCCTGGGCCTACCAGCAGCTCGGGCTCGCGCCGGACGTGGTGGCGTTCGCCAAGAAGGTGCAGGTCGGCGGGATCATGGCCGGGCGCAGGGTCGACGACGTGCCGGACAACGTGTTCCAGGTCAGCGGGCGGATCAACTCCACCTGGGGCGGCGGCCTGACCGACATGGTGCGCTCGCGGCGGATGCTGGAGATCATCGAACGGGACGGCCTGATCGCCCGCGCCGGGCCGCTCGGCGAGCGCCTGCTGGCCGGTCTGCGGCGGCTCCAGGAGTCGTTCCCCCGGCACGTGCTCCATCCGCGGGGCCGCGGCCTGATGTGCGCGTTCGACGTGCCGTCCGGCCGGGACGGGTTCATCGCCGCCCTGCGTGACGATCACGGGGTGCTGGTGCTGCCGGGCGGTGAACGGACCGTGCGCTTCCGTCCCGCCCTGTCGATCACGGCCGAGGAGATCGACCACGGCCTGGCGGCCATGACGCGGACGCTGTCCGCGCTGGCCAGTCCGATGACCGTACCCGCCTGAAACGGTCGTCGGCATCGCCGCCCGGCCCCCTTCCGGTACCGGCGCCGTCCCCTGTGCGCCGGTCCGCCTGGGTGGGCTAGGCGTGCGACCTTCCCGGCGCGTCCCCCCGCCACAGACCTATCGCGGTCATGCGGCAGTCGGCGCCGAGTTTCGAGTAGATGCGGTTGACGTGGTTCTTCACGGTCTTCTCGCTCAGGAATAGCCGCTGGGCTATCTCGCCGTTCGAGTGACCAGTCGCGATCAGCTCCATCACCTCTGCTTCGCGTTTACTCAACCCAGCGTGCGCGTGCTCCTCGTGCGTGGCGTCATCGACACTCATCCGGCCTCCGGTGGCACGAACATTGTCAGATCGCCGAGCCCCCCGCGCCTGCGGCGTAGCGGTTCGGTGCGAGCATAGCCCGCTGATCCCGCCTTTGGGTGCATGCCGCCGCAGAAAGGGTGTTTTTCCGAAACATCCTGGAAAAGGGCGATGGCCGGTCCTATAGGACCGGCCATCCCTTGTGGGGTGAGTGATGGGACTTGAACCCACGACATCCAGGACCACAACCTGGCGCTCTGCCAACTGAGCTACACCCACCACGGCCTGGCTTGTTCGCCGCGGCACAAAGAAGAGTGTAGCGGGCTTTGGGGGGTTCTGAGGACGCCACCGGTCAAGATCCGGTTATGGCCTCCGCCACTTCCCGCGCGGTGGCCGAGTCGGGGCCGGGCTGGGGGACGAAGACGGCGGCGCGGTAGTAGCGCATCTCGCGCACGCTCTCGGTGATGTCGGCCAGCGCCCGGTGGCCCCCCTGCTTGGCCGGGGAGGCGAAGTACACCCGGGGGTACCACCGGCGGACCAGTTCCTTCACCGACGAGACGTCCACCATGCGGTAGTGCAGGAAGGCGTCCACCGCGGGCATGTCCCTGGCGAGGAACGCGCGGTCGGTGGAGATGGAGTTGCCGCACAGCGGCGCCTTCTTGGGCTCGGCCACGTGCAGGCGGATGTAGTCGAGGACCATGGCCTCGGCCTCGGCCAGCGTGACGCCGTCGCCCAGGGCGGTGAGCAGGCCGGAGGCGGTGTGCATCTGGCGCACGACCTCCGACATCTGCTCCAGCGCCTCCCTGGGCGGTTTGATGATCACGTCCAGGCCTTCGTCCAGTTGGTTCAGATCGCCGTCCGTGACGACGCACGCCACTTCGACGAGCGCGTCCCGGCCGAGATCGAGCCCGGTCATCTCACAGTCGATCCAGACCAACAGGTCACTCATGATGCCCAGCGTAGTGCCCGGTCACGAGGCCTTGAGAGAGTCCAGTACGCGATCGATCAGCGAAGTGTCCAGATTGTCGGGTACAGAGACGTAAAGCATGGAAGGTCGCTGCCCTTGGCCCTGGTCGACGATCACGATCGCGCCCTCCTCGGTCTTCCACTTCCACTTGTTCTTCTTGGACTCCGCGGTGAAGTCCATCCGGAAGCGGAGCACCCAGCCCTTCTTGCCGCTGACGTCGATGGCCTCGTCCTTGAGGCCCTTGCGCTCGTGCGGCGGGCTGTAGAAGACCGGCTCGTACCGCAGCAGCACCTCACCGGTCGTCTTACGAAGATCCTGCGGCCCGGAGTACTCGAACGACTCGGGCAGCCTGCTCGCGAGGATCGTGCCGAGCCAGTTGTTCCCCTGGCCGTCGTAGTTCTCCTGCGAGGGGGCCTGGTAGCCGCTGGTCCAGCGCGGGAAGCGCGGGTCGGTCGGCCCGTTGCCGTTGACCTCGGCCCAGGTCGGCACCGTGAACGGGCCCCCGGGGAAGTAGAACGACAGGCCCGCGCGCGGGTCCTTGATCGTGTCGCCGTCGGGCTGCGCCAGCTCGGCCGGCAGCTCGCCCGACCCGGACGGCGAGGGCTGCGGGGTCGTCTCCAGGGGCGGGGTGACCTGCGGGTCCAGCGGTTCGAGCGTCTCGATGTCGCTCGGCTCCGGTGTCGGCCCCGCGGTCGGGGATCCCCGGTTGATGAGGCTGAGCCCGATGACCAGCGCGACCACCAGGAGGATCACCACGGCCCCGCCGCCGAGCACCCAGGGCAGCGGGCCGCTCTTCTTGGGCGGGGGCGGCGCGCCGAAGTCGGCCCCCGGCAACTGGGCGGTGCCCTGGTTGCCCCACTGCTGCTGGGTCGGCTGCCCGCTGTACGAGGGCAGCCCGGGGCCGCCGAACTGCTCGGTGCGCTGCTGGCCGTACGGCCCGGGGCCCTGCTGCCCGCCATAGGGTGTGCCGCCCGGCCCCGGCTGCCCGTACTGGCCGGTGCCCGGCTGCCCGTAAGGGCCGGGCTGGCCGAACTGACCGGTCCCCTGCTGTCCCGGTTGCCCGTACTGGGCGGTCCCCTGCTGTCCGGGCTGGCCGTACTGGGCGGTCCCCGGCTGCGGGTACGGCCCGGTGCCGCCCGGCCCGCCGGTGCCCCCCGGGTTCGGGGAGAAGGTCGGCTGCGGCCCGGTGCCCGGCTGGAAGGACGGCTGTCCCTGCGGCGCGGACGGCGAGGAGCCCGGGTCCTGCGGGCCCTGCTGCGGGCCTGTGCCCTGCGGAGGGGCCGGTTGTCCCTGGGGGCCGGAGCCGGGCGCAGGCTGCGGCCCGGTGCCCGGCTGCGCCCACTGTCCCGTCGACACCGGGCCCTGCCCTTGCGTCCCCTCGATGGGATGCGTGGCGTCGGTCCACTGCGTGCCGTCCCACCAACGCAATTGGGGGGATCCGTACGGGTCGGGGTACCAGCCGGCGGGGGTCTGCGTCATGTCCGCCAGAATAGTGACATCCCGATTCTTTCGCGCATTTGCTAGGCCAGGGAATGCGCGCAAGGCAGACCGCCGGCCGCCCGGCACCGCTCACCGCGGCACCGCGCGCACCCGGCCGACCGGCTCCTAGCCGTTGATCTCTGCAACTTTCGTCATCAGCCATTCAGGGGTGACCTCGGCCCCCCGCCAGTCCTCCCGCTCGGTGTAGTCGCCGGCGAGGAACGACTCGCCCTTCTTGATCGCCCAGACCATCACCGTCTTCCCGTTGGGCCCGATCGGGAAGGCCGCCATTCCGCCGTCGCGCAGCAGATGACGGAACCCCTCCAGGAAGAACGGCACCTTCGTGAACGAGGCGACGGTGTCCAGCAGCGTCAGGCCCTCGATGAAGACCACATCGAAGTTGCCCGGCAGGAAGGCCAGATGCACGGGGTCGGAGCCGTACAGCCCGAGCAGGGTCGGTCCCAGATCGATCTCCGGGTCGATGGTGTAGGTATCCGGCGTGTGCTTGGGATGGCTGAGCTTGGCCGCTCGCTCCGGCAGCGGTGAGTTGCCGCAGGCGATGACCATTTTCTTGATGGACGGGTCCTGGGTATGGCGCAGCGCGATGCCCCCGGACACCTGCCATATGTGGTCGATATAGCGCGGCGGCACACCGATCCGCAGCTGGGCCCACTGCTCATCGGTCAGGGACTTAAGGAATTCGTAAAGACCGGGGACGAACCGGTTGCCGGGATGCTTTTTCATGATCTCGCCGTAGAGGCGCACGGCGGTGTCCCTGATGTCGAATTCCAGGTCCGCGGGCAGGAAGCGGTTGGGCAGCGCCTCGCCCTGGAAGGCCACGTAGATCTTCTCCGGTTTGGATTCGGACGGCTTCGTGATCACCCCGGTCCGCCCGTAGAGGCGCCAGGTGGGGTTGACGACCCGCACCCGGTCGCCGGCGCGCAGTGTGCGCGGGTCCTCCGGCGTGGCGAGCACCTGTGGTTCGTGTTCCACGGCCCGGCCGCCGAGCGCCGTGGCGCCGGATACGAGCACCGCCGAGCCGAGCACGCCGGTGCCGGTGACCCGGTCCTCGATCTCGCCCTTGTCGCCCCTGCCCGGGGGCATCGGTTCCATGTGGCGGCCCCGTCACAAGGCCGGGGTGGCGGATGAGTGGCCGTTGGCGGAGGGGAGCGGGTCGGCGGGGCGGGCGGCGACGGCGGCGTGGTCGATCTGGTTGACGATCTGCGGGACCACGAACAGGCGCTGGAACAGCGCGGCGCGCTCGGTGTCGTTGTCGGCGACGATGCGCATGGCGAGCTCCAGCCGGTCGGCCTCCAGCTTGCGCAGCCGCGTCTCGGCCTGCGCGGCCCGGTTCTCCGCCTCCCGCGCCTGGACGGCCTGCGTCTGGAGGCCGGTGGAGTAGTCGTCCAGCGCGCTGCCCGCGCCGAGGTAGGAGTCCACGGTGATCCCGTCGGTGCGCAGCACTTGGCTGCCGGTGCTGACGACGATCCCCGGCACGGTGTGCTCGCGCCCGTCCGGCCCGGTGGCGGAGGAGGTGAAGTCCGGGTTCACCTGGGCGTACGCCGGGACGTCCCCGTCCGGCTGGATCATCCGCACGAAGCCGGGACACTTGTCGCCGCGATGGTCGGTGATCGCCAGCACCGCGGCGTGCACCTCCTCGCGGACCTGGGGGATCGCCTCGGGACGCAGGCAGTCGGCGAGCAGCCGGTCCAGCTCGGCCAGCGGGACCTCGTCGCGGGACTCGGCGTGGCCGTTGAAGAACGCCACCCGCACGTCCACCAGGTGCAGCAGGGTGACGTACTCCTGGTTCATCTGCCGGAACACGAAGTTGAGCGTGCGGCTGACGTTGATGTTCTCCAGCGTGCGCTCGACCGCCTGCTCCTCGCCCTCCTCCAGCTTGACATCGATGCTGGTGTCCACCTGCACCTCGCGCCGCGAGGAGGCGCGGGCGGTGTTCTTGCTCACCGCGTTGGTGAGGTTCTTGGTGAACTCCTCGCGGGCACTGGACGTGCTGCCCGCCACCGAGCCGCTGACCTTGGCGCTGGCGCTGCCCCAGCCCCACGTCGCCTGGCCCTGCGCCTCGGCCTCGACCCGGAACTCCAGGCTGTTGGCCGCGTTGGCCTGGTTGGACTGCTCGGCGTTCACCGTGCGGGCGAACTCGTTCTCTGTCTCGCTGTTGGTGGCGTCCAGGATCGACGCGGTCTTCTGCAGGCTCTGCGACGAACGCTTGTAGGTGCTGACCCGGATGCTGGTCCGCTCGCCCGGCAGCAGGGAGAAGGTCTTGACGGTGCGCCCGGGGCCGTACCGCCCGGGGAAGGACGTCAGCCGGTAGTACTCCACCAGCAGCAGGCCGGGACGGCACGCCTGCGGCGCCGGCAGGAACCGGTAGCCGTACTCCCCGGTCTCGGTGCGCTGCACCACCAGACGGCCGCCCGCGGTGAGCTGCCGCGCCACGGTGGCCTCGTCCAGCCCGGCGACCGCCCGGGCCATCGCGGCGCGGACGTTCTGGTCGCCCGTGCCGGGCACGTTGGGGAACACCGCCGGGTCGAAGTAGCCGGTGTCGCGGGCGGCCGGCCATGCCCGGGCGACGCGCTGGTGGGTCAGCGCGAACGGCGGCAGGCGGTCACCGATCGTCTCCTGGCCGGTGTCGGGGTCCTCGTAGCCGTGCAGGTAGATCAGGGGAGTCCGCTCCTTGGGGCGCTCCTCGTCGCGGGCCCGCAGGTCGGTGGAGGTCACCGGGCGGCGCTTGAGGCGGAAGCACAGCCGCTGCTTGTTGAGCGCCCGCGAAACCGGCTCGCCGAACTCCAGCCGGATCACCACATCCTTGACTCCGACGCTGCCTTCGTAGTTGAGCCGCAGCATCAGCGAGTCGCCGGGCACCTGCTCGGTCCAGACGAGCCGGTCGCTGGTCGGGTCGGGCTCTCCGGCACGCAGGATGAGCATGAAGGACCGGGCCGCCGGGTTGCGCGGATCGGCGTCCCCGTCGCGGGACAGGGTCTGCAGGCCGCCGTGCTCGTTGAACACCTCGCAGGTCAGCTCGAACGGTTTCCCGCCGGCGAACTGCTCCTCCTCGATGAAGGACAGGGCGCAGGTGCCCTCCTGCACGTAGCTGATCGGATCGATCCAGTAGCTGATGCCGATGAAGTCCAGCCAGTCCTCCTGGCGGACGTCCAGCGGGACGATGTGGCGTCCCTCGTAACTGGTCGGCTCCGGCAACTCGGCGTTCGCCGGCGCGGGCAGTACGTCCATGTTCCCCCCTGGTGTGATCGTCGCGGCCTTCATGATGAAGACGCCGCGCCGGTCCGCCCATCCGGGAAACCTCTTACGCCGCCGCGTAAACCTTCAGCACCGATACGTAAAGGTCGCCTTGTCCTCCAGGGGACCCTGGTCGCCGATCGGGGACAGCACGCGCAGGCGGGCGGTGAGCTTCTTGGTGCCCTCGCCGCCGATCTCCCACTCCAGGCTCACCTGGTGGGACGTCTTGCCCGACTCCACGGTGTCGGTGTGCCTGATCGGCTTGCGGCCGGTGGGCAGCCACTCGTAGGTGACCTCCCCGGCCGAGCCGTTGGTGGTGATCACCCCGACGACGTTCAGCGTGACGTCGCAGCCCTTGGGCTTGGGGGCGCGGACGTCCACCGCCGATACGGCCAGCGGGTCGCCGCGCTGGAACCACAGGTACAGGGCCGCCGCCAGGATCAGCAGGAAGATCAGCCCGGAGCCGAGGACGCCGCCGCGCCGCCGCTTGCGGGGCCGGGACGCCCGGTCCTTGGTGGAGACGGTCATCTGGTCGCGTCCGGACCGCCAGATCTGCGCCGCGGCGGTGTCCGCCGGGACGCCGGGGCCGAACCGCATGCCCTCACCGGACGCCTGCCCGCCCGCCGGCACCGTGCTCGCGGCGGACCCGCCCGCCGGGACGGTGCCCGCGGCCCCCAGGCCCGCCGCCGCTCCGGCGGCGCCCGCCGCGCCGTACGCGCCGGGGGCCCCGTAGGTGCCGGAGGAGGTGCCGGGCTGGTAGAGCAGGGTGACCACTTCGCCGGAGTCGGCGGCGAACCCGTGGGCGGGGGAGGGATCGTGGGTCGGCGCGTCGCCCGCCGACCACCACTGGATGGTGCGGACCAGCCGCTCCCGGGTGGTGAAGCCGGACGGCAGCAGGTCGCGGCCCTCCAGCAGGGTGTCCCGCGCGGCGCCCAGGCCGTGCGTGGACGCCGTCGCCGCCGCCCGCTCGAACAACTGCGCCGCCCGGGGGTCGCCGGCGGCCCACGAGGCCGTGAGGGCGCGGGCCAGCACCGCCCAGGCCGCGACGTCGCGCCGCGCGTCGTTGGGCTCGCCGCGCAGCGCCTCGGCCAGTCCCCGTTCGGCCAGCACCGTCGCGCCGTCCTCGCCGATCACGACCGTGCCGGGCCGCAGGGCGCCGTGCGACAGTCCCGCCGCGTGCACCGCGAGCAGGGTCTGCGCGGTCTCGACCAGCACGGTGGCCGCGCTGCCCGCGTCCGGCCCCGTGGAGCCGGGCCGCCCGTTCATCAGCTCCTCGAGGGACGGCGTCCCCGGGCGGCCGGTGAGCAGCCAGATCTCGTCCCTGGCCGCGACGAGGTCGTCGATCGGCATCAGGCCGCCGAGCCCGCTCTGCCCGAGCCGCCGGTCCGCCGTGACCGCCGCCACGACGCGCTCCCGCGCCCCCGGAATGGCCAGGGCCCCGGGATCGAGCCGCAACGCCCCGGCCCGCACCCCGTCCGGCGCGATGGCGTCCACCCAGACACCCGCGTCGCCGTTCCGGTACCGGCCGGTGAGCCGGTACCCCGCGATGGCGCCCATGCCGCCCCCGGCGGGGCCGCTCGGGCCGGTGGGACCGGTGGGACCGCCCGCCCCGGTGCCGCCCGTGCCGGAAGGGAACCCGTGGCCGCCCGTCCCGGAGGGAAAACCGGGGCCTCTCACGCCGGCGGGGAAGTCGGAGCCGCTGTGACGGCCCGCCCCGGGGGCGGGACCGCCCGGTCCGGTGTCGTCGCCATAGGGCATCTACCGCCTCCGGTGCCGTCCCGCCATGCGCCTTCTCAGCACAAGTGTGGCGGGAACCGCGCCGGTCGTCACCAGGCCGGCGGCGAGCAGTCCGATGTCGCCGCCCGGCGTGGAGGGATCCGGGTCGGGGGCAGGGCTGCCGCCGTCACCCGAGCCGTCCGACTCGCCCCTCGGCGGCGGGGAGCTCTGCGAGGGGGACGTCCCGCTGGACTCGCCGCGCGGGGTGTCGCTGGGAGTCGGGGTCGAGGGCTGCGGCGAGGGCCGCGTGCGCGTCGGCGTAGGCGCCTGGGTGGTGGGGGGCGGGGGCGGCGGAGGCGTCGTCGGCTTGGGCTTCGGCTTGCCCGACGGCAGGTCGTTGTCGACGTCCGGGTCGTCCGGGTCGGACTTGGGATCGCCGGACTTCTTCGGCGACGGGCTGGCCGTGCCCGAGCCGATGGGCGACTTGGGCGGCTTCTTGGTGGTGGTCGGCTTCGGCGGGGCCGCGGCGGACGAGGTCGGCGCCGCGCCGGTGGGCGGGGCGGCGGCCGACGAGACGGGCACCGGCGTGGTCGGCGCGTCGCTCGGGCTGTCGGACGGGTCCACCGGCTGGTCGATGGCGGGCTCGGCCGAGGGGTCCTCGATCGTCTCGGTGACGGCCGGTGTGGGGGTGACCGGCGTCTCCTGGGCCTGCAGGTCCGGGTCCCCGAGCGAGCCGACCAGCACGGCGGTCACCGCGGCGACCACCGCGAGCCCGGCCACACCGGCCACGATCTTGATGCTCAGCTTGCGCGCCGCCCCGCTCACCCCGCCGCCGAGGTCGGTCTCGGCCATGGAGGTGCTGGCGTCGGGGATCTCGCCGCCGAGCGGGAACAGCAGGGCGAGCAGGGCCGCGAGCCCGGCCAGCCTGCGCCGTCCGCGGTCCTCCCAGTCGGGGCCGTACGCCTCGGCGGCCACGGCCTCCAGCTCCACCAGGAAGGCGTCCGCCGTGGGGGGCCGGTTGGCGGGGTGCTTGGCCATGCCCCGCTCGACGAGGCCGCGCAGCGGCGCGGGGACCTGCTCCACCGGGGGCGGCATGGACTGGTGCTGGCGGGCGAGCGCCGCGACGTTGCGCGACTGGAACGGCCGGGTGCCGGTGAGGCACTCGAAGAAGACGATGGTGGCCGCGTACACGTCGGTGCTCGGCCCGGCGGGCGCGCCCGCCCACTGCTCGGGGGCCATGTACGGCGGGGTGCCCGCGCCGCTGACCCCGTCGCCCGGCCGCACGGCGATGCCGAAGTCCAGCAGCTTGCTGTGCCCGCTGGCCTCTACCATGATGTTCTCGGGCTTGAAATCCCGGTGCACCACCCCGCTGGCATGCGCGGTGGCGAGGCCGAGCAGCGCGCCCTTCAACAGGGTCAGCGCGGCCTCGGGGCCGGTCGGGCCCTCCGAGCGGAGCAGCGCGCGCAGCGACACGCCGTCGACCAGCTCCATGACGATCGCGGCGCCGCCGTCGGACTCCACGTACTCGTAGAACCTGGCGGAGTGCGGGCTGTCCACCAGTTCCAGCAGACGGGCCTCGTGCCGGAAACGCACGATGAATCCGGGGTCCGCGCGCAATTCGTCGGACAGGTATTTGATGGCGACCGGGGTCTGGTCCGCGTCGTAGCGCGCCAGCACGACGCGCCCTGAACCACCGACTCCAAGCTCTCGTACCTCGGTGTACCCGGGGACTCGCCATTCCCCCCTGTGGGCGTCCATACGGTCTCCTTATGTGGCCGGGCCCCCACCCATGGCGAGAACGAAGCTTAACGACGCCGTACCTGCCCTTGTGTCGTTTAACGGGATATTGGGCAGATTGTCGTGGCGCCAGTCAATTTCCGTCCGGAAGGCGGCCCGGCCCGCGGATACCTCAGCGCTCGGCGATGTGCTTCGGCACCTCGATCCCCGGTGCCAGCTTCGGGTCCGGCACGGGGGTGCCCCATTCGACCCGCAGGGGGAGCACGCCCGCCCAGACGGGGAGCGCGTAGTCCTCGTCGTCGTCGTTCGGCGGGCCCTGGCGGACCTTCACCGACGCCTCGGCGAGCGAGATGGCCACGACCGTGGTCTTGGCCATCTCCTTGCGGTCGGGGAGCCGTACGGTGTCCCACTGGCCCGGGGCGAGCTGCTCGGTCACCGCGCGCAGGCCGGCCATGCGCTCGTCCGGGTCGTCGACGGCGCGGGCCGTGCCGTAGATCATCGCGGACCGGTAGTTGACGGAGTGGTGGAAGGCGGACCTGGCCAGCACGATGCCGTCGAGATGGGTCACGGTCACGCACACCTCGCCCGAGATGCGCAGCGAGGAGGCCCCCGTGGAGCCGTGGACGTAGAGCGTGTCGCCGATCCGGCCGTACCCGGTCGGGATCACCATCGGGGCGCCGTCGCGCACGACGCCGAGATGGCAGATGAGCCCGGCGTCCAGCACGGCGTAGAGGTCGGCTCGGTCGGTGCGGCCCCTGTCCTTGGAGCGGCCGAGGGTCGTACGAGGAGTCGTGGAGAGCATGCCGCTACCGTAAGGACCAAGTGGACGCCAAGTGTACGTCCACTCCCGAGCACTTCCGGGAGACCACTTTGCCTGCCCCCATCGACCTCCCCCTCCTCCTGGACCGCACCGCCCCCGTCCCCCTGGCCGTCCAACTGGGCGACCAGCTCCGCACCGGCGTCCGCACCGGCGCCCTCCGCCCCGGCGAACGCCTCCCCTCCAGCCGCACCCTGGCCACCCTCCTCGGCGTCAGCCGCACCGTCGTCACCGAGGCCTTCCAGCAGATGTACGCCGAGGGCTGGCTGGAGGGCAGACACGGCTCCGGCACCTACGTCGCCGAAATCCCCACCCCCACCACCCGGCCCGCCTTCACGGCACCCCCCGCCTGCGGCACGCCGCCCGCGTCGAATGGTGCGGGTGGTGCCCGTGGTGCGAGTGCTGCGCGTGGTGCCGGTGGTGTGGGTGGTGCCACCGCTGCCCATGGTGCCGGTGGTGCTGGTGCCGGTGGTGTGGGTGCTGTGGGTGGTGCCGGTCGTGGTGCCGGTGGTGTGGGTGGTGCCACCGCTGCCCATGGTGCCGGTGGTGCTGGTGCCGGTGGTGTGGGTGCTGTGGGTGGTGCCGGTCGTGGTGCCGGTGGTGTGGGTGGTGCCGGTGGTGTGGGTGGTGCCGGTGGTGTGGGTGGTGCCGGTGGTTGGGCCAGTAGTGGTGTCGGTGGTTGGACCGGTGCCGGTGCCGGTGCTGCCGGTGCTGCTGGTGCCGCCGTTGCCGGTGGTGGTGGTGTCGGTGTCGGTGGTTGGGTCGGTGCTGGGCGGTCGCTGGTCGCTGGGGCGTCCGCGCAGCATGCCGGGCTGGTGGTGCCGGATCCGTACAGCGCGTCGGAGACGCCGGTGCCGGCGGGGACGATCGATCTGCGGCCGGGGCGGCCGTGGGTGCGGTACTACGACGTGGCGGCGTGGCGGCGGGCGTGGCGGGCGGCGGGGGAGCGGCCGCCGTCGGATCTGGCCAGCCCGTACGGGTTGCCGCGGCTGCGGGAGTTGCTGGCCGAGCATCTGCGGCGGGCGCGGGCCGTGCCCGCCGGGCCGGAGAACGTGATGGTGACCCGGGGGACGGCGCACGGGCTCGACCTGGTCGCGGCGGCTCTGCTGCGGCCGGGGGACGGGGCGGGCGTGGAGGACCCCGGGTACCGGGTGGCCCGGGAGGTGTTCGCCGCCAGGGGCGGGCGGGTGGTGCCGTGCCGGGTGGACGAGCAGGGCGTGATCCCCGCCGGGCTGCCCGACGGCCTGCGGGTGCTGTACACGACCCCCGCGCACCAGTACCCCCTGGGCGGCCGGCTGCCCATCCCGCGCCGGGAGATGCTGCTCGGCTGGGCCCGCCGCACCGGGGCCACCGTCGTCGAGGACGACTACGACGCCGAGTTCCGCTACGACGTGGCCCCCCTGCCCGCCCTCTACGGCCTGGACCCCGGCCGGGTGGTGCTGCTCGGCACCCTGTCCAAGTCCCTGGCACCGGACGTGGGCGTCGGATGGCTGGTCGCCCCCCCGGACCTGCTGCACGAGATCGCCCGCGTACGCCGCCGCCTGAACGACCGCACCTCGGGCCCCGTCCAGGAGGCGGTGTCGACCTTGCTGGCCCGAGGCGACCTGGACCGCCACCTCCGCCGCATGCGCCTGGAATACGCCCGCCGCCGCGCCGCCATAGTCGATGTCCTGGGCGACCGCATCCGCGGCGACTCCGCCGGCCTCCACGTCTACCTCCCCCTCCCCGAACCCCGCGTGGCCCCCTTGGTCGCCACCGCCGCCACCCACGGCGTCCTCCTCGACACCACCACCCGCCACCACCACGGCCCACCCCACGAACACGGCCTGGTCCTCGGCTACGGCTCAGCCTCCCTCCCCGACGTCCGCAAGGCCTGCACCATCCTGTCCACCCTGCTCGACCGCCCCTGACCAGCCACGATCCCCCACGCTTCGGCCCGGCCACCGCAGACGGCGCCGGCTTCGCCGTACCACGGCCCGCCGTCCCGGCGCCGCCCCAAGGGACCGGTGGTGCTGCCGGATGCGGACGCCGTCCGCGGCGGGCGTCCGCGGCGGGCGCCTGCGGTGGCGTCCGCGGTGGCGTCCGCGGTGGCCGTCCCCCGCGGACGCCCACCCTCGTGGGGTGTCGTTTCCGTGCGGTGTTGGATGCGCCGGGAATCGGGTGGGCCAATGTCGACATGGTGGGTACCGACGACGGGTGGGGCTATCCACCCGAGCCGGAACGGGGTTGATGTTTGACGTCAGTTGCTCCTGGTCTCGCGTCGCGCGGTCGCGGCGTTCAGGAGCCCGATGGTGATCGGGTCCGCCGGGGTACCTGCGTTGGCGGGATGGCGTTCACGGTTAGGGCTGCCGTCCGCGGTGGGCGCCCGCCCTTGGGGGGTGTCGTTTCCGTGCGGTGTTGGATGCGCCGGGAATCGGGTGGGCCAATGTCGACATGGTGGGTACCGACGACGGGTGGGGCTATCCACCCCAGCCGGAACGGGGTTGATGTTTGACGTCAGTTGCTCCTGGTCTCGCGTCGCGCGGTCGCGGCGTTCAGGAGCCCGATGGTGATCGGGTCCGCCGGGGTACCTGCGTTGGCGGGATGGCGTTCACGGTTAGGGTTGCCGTCCGCGGTGGGCGCCCGCCCTTGGGGGGTGTCGTTTCCGTGCGGTGTTGGATGCGCCGGGAATCGGGTGGGCCAATGTCGACATGGTGGGAATCGACGACGGGTGGGGCTATCCACCCCAGCCGGCAGGGGGTTGATGTTGTTGGTCCCTTAACGGCGATCTTCCCGGTTCGGCCACCTATAGCGGGTTTCTCGCCGTACGGCGGCGCCGGGTTCGCCGTACCACTTCCCGCCGACCCGGCGCCGGATTAGAGGCACTCCCAAGGCGGGTGGGGGCGCCCCTTCGGGGCCGCGAGGTGGGGGGCCACCCGGCGGGGGGCGAGTGGTGCAGGTCGCCCGGGAGCCGTGACGTGGGGGCGCCCGGCGGGTGGGGGGTGGGG
>NZ_JBHSRF010000039.1:0-81410 GCF_042658925.1 Sphaerisporangium aureirubrum | reverse complement strand
CCAGCACCCAACCCGCTCCCGCAGACACTCACCGCTTAACCTGCAGGAACAGGATCACGCGAAGATCGACTCATACACCACGTCCGTGGACGTGACCACGCAGAGCACGAGATGCAGGTCGGATACCGCGGGGAGCGGAACGTTTTCGGCCTCGGCCGCGTGGGTGAAGCCCTGCACGAGCAGCGATCGCCAACCGACGTCGTCCCAGCTGTTGTACGTGTGCCGTACGTACGCCGCTGTGTCGAAGCCGGCATAGGGAGCCAGATCGAAGTCAGGCGACTCGAACATATCGCGAGTCTATTTGGCGGTCGCCAGGTCGAGGCTTGTAGCGCGGTCGTCGGGGCGAGCGCTACTGGACAGCGAGGACGGTGTACTGAGGTGCCCCGGGTTTGGTGAAGTCCTTGGTGTGCTCCGGCCTCGGTGGAGTCGTAGGGGTAGGCAGCCGATCAGGCGATCACGCCGGCGCTGGGCGGGGACTGCGTGCCGACCGCCCACCCGCACGGCGGGTTCAACGGCCGTCATGCCGCTGTTCAGTGTGGTGATCGTGGCGGGGGGACCCGAGACACTGGGTCGATGCAGCACGATGAAGAGCCGTTGTCCGGCGGCAACGTCAGCGAGGGTGTCGTTCGCGTCGGAGATACCGTTCGCCGGCCTGCCGGGCCGTGGACTCCGGCGGTTCATGCCTTGCTCGCTCACCTGCACTCGGTGGGGTTCGACGCGGCGCCTCGCCCGCTCGGTATCGACGATCAAGGGCGGGAGATCCTGACCTTCCTGCCAGGACAGGTGGTCTGGCCCGATCGGTTCTCGCTCCTGGAACCTGCCCACCGGCTGGCGCACGTCGCACGGATGATCCGGGACTTCCACGATGCCGTCCAGGACTTCGCGGCACCGCCCGATGCACGCTGGCAAACGCTGATCCCGCCGGACAGCAGTGAGATCATCGCCCATCACGATCTGGCCCCGTGGAACCTTGTGGTCGGTGACGGCACCCCGTGGGCCTTCATCGACTGGGACGCGGCGGGCCCCGGCTCCCGCCTGTGGGACCTCGCGTACGCCGTCCACGGTTTCATCCCGCTATCCGCACATCCTGACTGGCAACGCCATGACGCCGCGGAGCGACTGCGAGTCTTCGTCGACGCTTACGGCCTCGACGAAACCGCGCGTCGGGAGCTGGTCCCGTTGCTGGGACGCCGGACGCGTTCCATGCACGACTTCCTGCGCGACCAGGCGGCCCAGGGGATGCGGCCCTGGGCAAGGCTGTGGGCCGAAGGCCACGGCGACGCCTGGCGAAGCGATGCCGATTACATCGAGCTACGCGAAGACCAGTGGGTGCGGGCGTTGCTCGCAGGCTGACCTTCGCCCGCACTCGGGCTCCCTGTGTCGAGCACCCGCATGGAGGCCGACGACACGGCGGTCACCCTAAATGCCGTGGACTAGGTGTCACATCCCGTCGTCACCGCCGTACCCGGCCCAGGCCGTCGGGCCGCTTGATCAGGTAGGGCACGAAGAACTCGCTCTTGCGCAGGTCGTCGCGGGCGTCGCGACTCGCGACGATCTCGCGGACGAGATCGAGCAGAGTGACTGAGCCGACCATCCCGGCGATCTGCTGCGTCAGCGGGTCGGGGTTCATGGCCACCACAGCGATGCTGATCGAGAAGAATCCGACATGAACCCCGTTCAGCAGCCGTCCCCGGCTCAGCTTCCTGGCCTCCACCGCCAGCTCGGCGACGCCGTAGTCCAGTTCGGCGACGATGTCTCTGATCGCCGCCTCGGACGGCGCCCCGTCGAACTCCTTCAGTTTCGCCCGCATCCAGTACGCGAAACGGCTGAATGCCTCGCTCTCGCTCTCTCGCAGCTTGATCAGCGTCTCCGGGGTCGCTCCCTCGAAGTACGGCAGCATGAGCCGTGACAACGTCAGCGGTTCCAGCCCGCCGGGCAGCCGGGCAGCCTGGTTCGCGGGCACGAACACGGCGTCTTGGACGGACGGCGCGTACGGCGCGAAGTGCCGGCTGGCCTCCGACCGCATGGCCGTCTCGTCGTGAACGATGAACTCGCGCGGCAGGAAGACCGCCCGCCCCGCGCGCGCGCAGTTCCCGGCGTGCTCAACGTGAGCCACGAAGGGCTCAAACCGCCGGCCTCGTGCCTTACGCCCTCGTAGAAGGTCTCTCCGATGCTGCGGAGCGCCTGGATACCGCCGAGCCGCAGGTCACGCGACGCGGAATCGGCACGGAACAGTCGGGGATTGCCTTCGTCGAAGAGCGCGGCCGCCGGTTCCATGGTGACCTCACCGAGCACGCCGACCAGATGTTCCAGCTCCAGGCTGTCCGCAGGCCATGACACCGTCATGGTCAACGAGTACAGGGAGGTCAAGCCGACCGCAAGGAGCTCGTCGCACGACAACGGCCACGTCTTCGAAACGTCCAGATTCGGCACCTCGCTGTCCGCTGCCGTCTGGTGCAGAGAGGTGCCGATCCTGGGACAGGCTCAACGATCAATCCTGGCAGTTCAAGATCTGTAGCAATCGGGTTGCGGCGTGGGTGAGAGGGATGGCTTCCTGTTCGATCCGGCGGAACGGGGTGGGGCCTGCGGTTGCGATGGTGTTGTACGCGGTGGTCTCGGGTTCGGTGAGGTTTGGGAGGCTCGCCGGTGACGGCTTTAGGGAGCGACCTGCCTTGTCGTGGTTGACGCCGTGCTCGGAGTAGTGGTGCAGGTCGGTGGCGTCCATGAGGATGGAGGTGACTGGCTTCGCCGGTGCGCCGTCCGGGGTGGGCTCGGCTAGTGCGGCGCGGAACTGGTCGAGGATCGTGTACCCGTCCGCGTCGATGTCGCCCCAGTAGACGACGTGGTCCGCCGCACGGATCCAAGGCACGTTCGCGAGCAGGGAGGCTGCGGCCTTGCCGCCGCCCTCGACCACGATCGTGTCCCTGACCGGAGGGAACCAGAGGCGAGAGTCGCGGTTCTCAACCACGAGGACCACGCGCGGCCGGTAGGCGATGTCGTGCACGTCACCGGTGGTCCAGGCGTCGTGCCTGCGGCGGCCCGACGCAGCGTGGTCAGGGTCGACATAGGTCAGGTGCATGACGGTCAGCCGAGGCCGGACTTCCTCTCGTACATCGCGTCCGGCGACGTCGCGCAGCAATGCGCCGTGGGTGTCAAGCCACTTGGTGTGCATTCCGGGGACCGGGAGTTGTCGCAGGGTCCAGGTGCCGGCGTCGGGGTGCCGGCGTAGCCAGGTCACGGCACTGACCAGTACCTCCACGTCGGCGGTCCGAAGACGGCAGACGGCCCGAAGCGTGGCCGGGGTGAGGATCGCGCCGACGGACCGCAGCGCCGACGCGAGCGTACGGGCGCGGTCGATGTCCACGGTCAGAGGTTCAGCACCGGTACGGGTGCCGGCTATGAGCGAGACGGCGCCGTCCAGGTCCGCGATGAGCGTGGCGGGGAATTCGCCGGCGACTCCTCGGAT
Organism: Sphaerisporangium aureirubrum; assembly: GCF_042658925.1. Lineage (NCBI taxonomy): Bacteria > Bacillati > Actinomycetota > Actinomycetes > Streptosporangiales > Streptosporangiaceae > Sphaerisporangium > Sphaerisporangium aureirubrum. Next base: position 77,944 of record NZ_JBHSRF010000039.1, on the reverse strand, counting down.
GGTCACCACCTTGCGGACGAGTTCCACACCGGTGGGGAGCCGGTCGGCGAACTCGCGCCACTGCATGTGCCACTCGTGCCAGGCGGCGTGCCCGAGCTGCTCGACGGCCCTGCCCGTCGACACGCCGGCGCGGAGCGGAATGGAAAACACGACCTGGTCGCCGACACCGAGGCCCGCGCACACGGCTTCCGCCCATTTCTGATCGATCTTGCGGCGGACAGCCACGACGGCGTCCTTCGGGGGGACGAGTGCGCTCATGCGTCCGGAACACCGACCAGGGGCTTCGCCCAGGATCGGCCCTGGGAGTTCTTGAGAATCAGGTACTCCGCGTCCACATGCGGCTCGATCGCGCTGTGCTTGTCGTTGGGGGCGCCGATGACGAGCTGGAAACCGAGGCCGCGCCACGCGCCGATTGCCCGGCCGGTGAAGTGCGCGTCCGCCTTGATCAGCGCCTCGTCGAGGAAGACGGGGGCGTAGCGGGGGCGGTCGGCACCCGCGTCGCCCAGCTGGTAACGCAATGCGGCCCCGACGATGAACGCGACCAGCTCCTGCGACTCGCCGCCGGACTTCTCGCCGATGTGGTCGTACACGGCGACGTGTCCGCCCTCGAGATCGCGTTTCTCGGCGCTGATCCGAACATGGTTGCGCACGTCGACGAGGTCGGCGAAATCGGGTGCGGTGCGTCGGATGCGGTCGATCACCTTGGCCATCCGGTGATAGGCGCGTTCCCGGTCGTCGTCCGTTGCCGCCTGGTCGATGAAGGCGCGTACTTCGCGCAGCTCCTTGCGGAACCGGGCACGCACCGCGGAGTGGCTCTCCTGCGGGTCGATGCGCAGCCGGTGCTTGTCGTCAGCGAACGGCAGTTCGGCGAGGATGCGGTTGACCGGGTCGATCCGGTCGCGGATCTCCCGGACAGCGGCGGCGAGCTCGCTGTCCAGGCCGGTCAGGTCGTTGCCGGACAGTTTGAGCAGACTGTCCCGCCACTCGATCTCCAGTTCATGCAGCCCGCTGGTCTCCAGGTCGGTGAGCAAGCGATCGAAGTCGCGGTATGAGGCGTCCGCGTCGATGCCGAGGTTAGGGTTCGGCCAACGCTCGACGAACGTCGAGAACGTGTCGAGCAGCGCCTTCTTCGACCTGCCGATCGTCTCCGCCGCGGACTGCCGGTCGGCGCGGAGCCGCTCGGTGGCCCGTTTCACCGCCGCGTCGAAGTCCGCGAGCGCCCCCGCCGGGGTGGTGCTGTCCGGGTCGCTGTCGAACAGCGCCTCCAGGTAAGCCCGGTGTTCCTCACTGACATCGGCGCCTGTCTTCACGGCCGTGTCGAGTTCCAGCTGGGCGCGGTCCACCTCGTCGACGGTCGACTCCCAGGACTCACCGAGTATCTTCACGTTGTCCTTCTGCCGGCCGACGCGCTCGGTCAGTTCCCTGACCTGTTCCTTGAGTTCGTCCAATTGGCCCTGCAGCTGGTCGATCCTCGGATTGCCTGCGCGGACCTCGTCGACAACGCGGTTCCAGCGGGCCCGTTCCGCCTTGACGGACTCGACGTCCACCTGGTCCCAGGACAACTCGGTCAGGGTCTGGTAGGTCGTGCGGGTGGATTCGAATGAGTTGAGGTCTTCCTCCGCCCTCGACGCCCGGGCGTCAGCATCGTCAAGGCGTTTCCGCGCAAGGCCGATCCGGTTCTCCAGGTCGGCGAGCAACCTGCTGTTGGTGAAACCGAGCAGGTTGGCGCGGCCGTGGCCGCCGTGCGCGCCCCGACCGCCTTCCGACGTCTGGCCGGTGATCGTGAGTGCCTTGGGGTACTGCGCCAGCAGCCTGGGCGTCTCGACGCAGACGAAGTCGAACCGACGGGCGAACTCGCTCTTGAGCCAGGGGGTGAACGGCGACGGCCGGTAGTCGAGCCGGCCGGGGAGCTTCTTGTCGTCCAGCCCGACCTCGTCGCGCAGGCCGGTAGGCACGCCCTCGAACTGGATACGCCGGGCGGTCGGCACCGCGTTGATCGCCTCGCGGAACGAGTTCAGCCGACCGATGTCGATCAGCATCCGCGTGGCGAATCCGCCAAGCGCCAGGTTGAACGCCTCGCGCCACGGCTCGAACTCCGTCCGCACCTCGATCAGCTCGCCGACGAACGGCAAGTCGTCCGGGCTGAGCCCGGCGGCCTCGGCCAACGCCGTGCGAGCCGCGTGCAGCTCAGTCGGGATGTTGCCCCGCCGGTTCTTGACCGCCTTGTGCTCGGCGCGCAATGTGTCCAGCTCGCGGTCGGCTTCCTTCTTTTCCGCCATCGCCTCGGCGAAGTGGTTCTGGGCGGTCCTCCTGGCGTCGGTGTCGGCCAGGGACCGATGCGCCGTCTCGACCAGTGCGACGAAGTCATCCCCGGTCGACACGCCGGCGCCGATGGCGGCGAGCGCCCGGTCCAGCCGCTCCCGTGAGCGTTCGACATCGCCCAGTCGCTGCTCCACGCCGCGGATCTCCCGGAGTGCGGTGTCCAGACGATCACCACCGGACGCACGAAGCGTGTCAGCCACCCCATCGCGCTGCACTTCGGTCGCTTTGACCAGGGCGGTGGTCTCCGACAGGTCCTCCTTGGCTCGGCGGTGCCGCTCAGCCAGGTCCTTCTCGGCGGCGCGCAGCAGGTCGAGCCGGCGTTCATGACGCCACAACGCAGCAGGGGACGACGAGTCGGTGAACGATCCGGCCTCGTCGATCAGGCGCAACCGGTCCACTGCTTCGTCGATGGTGTGCCGGTGTTCGCGGATCGGGGTCAGGGCCTTCACCTGCTGGCGGGCGGTGATCATCCTGGTCCGGGTGCCGGACAGTTCGTCGAACTGCTGTACCACCGCGTCCGCGGTGGTCAGTGTGGACGGCTCCTCAAGGACCATTGTCTTGTACAGAGCGTCAACGGTGGTGATCTGCTGACCGGCCTGGATCCGGCCCAGAAGCGCGACCGCCTTGTGCCCGTCGCCCGCGGCGCCGATACCGAGCGTGGTGTGGAGACGCGCGGTGAAATTACGGTCAGTGTCGGCGCAGGTCAAGCCGGTTGCCTCGACCTCGGTACGGGCAAGCTTCTTGTTCGCCGGGCCTTCCAGCGTGCGCAGTTGGTATGAGTGGTCACAGGTGGCGCGCACCGCCACGACCTCGTCGAGGCTGCGGGCGGACGACGGGACATACCAGGCCCGGAGCGCGGTGAACTCGGCGCCGGTGTGGTCGGCCCACGTCATCGCGATGGCCGACCAGGTGTCGCGGCCGTCCCCGCGCAGCACCCGCGACTTCGTCTCGCCGCCGGTCCGGGACTCGTCGAGCTTGCCGCGCGCGTAGGAGAGGATGTTGCGCTGGTCCTTGCCCCGGGGCCTGCCGACCACTCCGCCGTTGGACGCCCCATTGAAGGGAGTCGTGTGCGGCATGAGCAACGCGATGTAGGCATCCATCAGCGTCGACTTGCCGGATCCGGAGCCTCCGCTGAGCAGGGTGGCGCTGGATGCGAGTCGTAGGTGGTGATACCCGTCGTAGCCGCCCCAATTGACCAGTTGCAGGTCCCGCGCCACCCACTGCTGGCCCCGGGACGCCGCCGGGATCAACCCGAACAGCGTGTCGATCATGCTCACGCCGTGGCCTCGTTCCGTACGCGCAACCACTGCTGCAGTTCGGCGAGCTTTGCGGTACTCAGCACGACCTCCACCATCGGGGTGATCCGATACCGGCCTGCGGACTCCTCCGTGAGCAGACCTTCGGTGACCAGCCGCTGCACCGCGGTGCGGACCTCTTGTTGGCCGCGGGCCAAATTGTGGTCGTTCGGATCGAAGTAGGTCAGCACGGTCTGCTCCAGCTCCTCGATGTCCACCCTTGCGGACGCCTCGCCCGTGCCGCGTTCCCGTTGGAAGACGGTCCGCAGGTGCACCAGCACCAAGGTCTCGGCCCGGTTGTAGGGGTCGTCCTTGAGCAGGATCGGCACGTCCAGCTCCACCGAGCGCACCTGCTGCTTGTAGGCGACGCCTCGGTCGTGGTCGACCATGAGCCGGACGAACAGGTCGTGCATCCGCGATTCGATGATTTGCTGGTTTTCCAGCAACGTGCGCCACTGCGCAGGGTGCTTTTCGGCAAGCAGGAACTTGCGCCGCAACAACTGGACCAGCACCCGCCGCACGTCCTCGTCCAGGGTGCCCGCGTCGCCGGCGAACAACTCGGCCGGATCGTCCTCCATCGAGATCGGGTCGATGAACCCGGCCTCCGTGCCTGCCGACCAGTCGTCGTCGGGGCCGTCCGGCTCACTCATCGCCACCGCTCCTGTCCGCGCTCGCCGGGTTCGCCGCCACCACGCCGCCGACGGCGAATCGTCGCCGGGTCCGGTCGGGCCGGACCGTGTCGACCATCGCGACCTCGGCCGTCTCGGTCGTCTCGGCGTCATGGGCGATTTCCAGCAGGCCGAGCAGGTCGACCGGCCGCTGGATGTCCTCGGCCGCCGCGCGGAACGCGGCCATGACGTCCACGCTCTCCGCGTCGCCCGCGAACGCCGCCAAGTGCGCGCGCAACTCGGCGTACCGGGGGCCACCCCATGCCCGAGTGTCCGCGGCCGGCATGTCCTCAGCCTCGTCCCATTCCCGCAACGGCGCGGGCGGCTGTGGTGGCCGCAGGTCGCTCATCCGCTGCCGCAGGTGCCCGACGTCGGCAACCGGCAGGCGACGGAGTGGCTCGACGGCCTCGCCGCGGCGTGAGTCGGGAACCCACTTGTGGAGACCGGACATCACGTCCCTCAGGAGTTCATCCACCTGGCGATCCCGCATCGGATCGTGGTTGCGGACCTGGGTGGTGATCACATGGGATGCCTGCCGCTGCGCGGTCAGCACCTCCTTGACGCCTTGCTCGATCCGGCGCGAGATCTCGGTGAGCTCCCGCCGCTGCTGCTCCGGCAGCAGATCGGTGAACCGGTGCCGCAGCACCGTGCGCAGCCGGCTCCAGAGGTCATCGATCTGCGCCGGGTCGCCGATCAGGCGCAACGCCCCCGCGAACGCACGGCCTTCCGGTGTCGCGTCCAGGATCCGCTGGCCGCGGGTCAGGTACTCGCGGAGCACCTCACCGGTCGGCCGCACGTCGTGCCGCAACTCCGCGACGACGTCGCGCTGGATGGCTTTGATCGACTCCGCCACGCGAGCGAAGTCCGCAGGCAGCTCCCGCGCCAGGTGCAGCACGTTCTCGGCCGCCTCAAGCAGCTGCTCGTCCTCGACGGTCTCGACGACGCCACCCTGTTCGAGCCGGGTGAGCTCCTTCTGACGATGCTGGATCTCGTCGTGGAGGCGCGATATCCGGGCCATCACGTCCGGATCGGCATCCTGCGCGAGTCGCTCGATCGCCTCCAGCAGCGTCCTGACCCGGGACTCCGACACACTGGTCCGCACTCCGCCGACCCGCCCAGCGACCTCGAGCGCACCGACGCCGTACGCGGACAGCCGGTACACCTCGACATCGTCGTCGGACACCTGCCGTACCAACCACCCGGCCTGCACCCACTGCCTGCACAGATCCCGTGCGTTTCCCGTGGGCAGCGGCTGGTTGTCCTCGTCGCCGTAGCCCGCGGCCCGCAACTGGTCAAGGGCGTCGTTGATCTCCGCGTGCGAGTCCGCCACCGTCACCCTCGGCCGCTCTGCGGTGAAGACCATCGCCAGCACCGTCACCACGAACGGCGCGTGCGTCTGGTGGAGCAGGGCGAGCATCGGATTCTGGAACGCCCGGAGCGCGCCCTGGTAAGCGCCTTCTACACCTCGTGTACCCATCGCCATGTAGCGTACGGCGACGGTACGACACAGTCAGCTTCCGCGGCTGTGACCGCTACTCGTGCCTGCGGCGATGGCGTTCCCCCTACTGGTGTGCCGTTCTGCTCGCAGGAGGATGCACATGGGCCCAACCCAAGATCATCGTTGTCGGCGAGGCTTGTGGATCGGCGATCTCCGAGAAGCAGTGTTCAAACTTGCTGTGCAAGTCGCCGCCCTGGTTGACGCGCAGGCTGCGTCACGAAGGTGGGGGGAGGCGCGTGGGGGCGGTGTTGCCTACCTGTTGGAAGATCATTGAGGTGCGGAAGCCGGTGATCTCCCGGCGCTTGCTGAGGCGGTCGGTGAGGAAGGAATGGAGGCTGTCGAGGTCCTGGACGGCGACGTGGAGGACGAAGTCGTCGCCGCCGGAGATCACGAAGACGCTGAGGACCTCGGGAAGCCTGCCGGCGAAGTCCTTGAAGGTGTCGATGACGGTACGGCTGAGCGGGCGGATCTGGACCGAGACCAGCGCCTGGACCCGGCGGTTGAGCGCGGCCGGATCGATGTCGGCGTGGTAACCGCGGATGACGCCTCGCCGGGTCAGCGTGCGGACCCGTTCCAGGCATGTTGAGGGGGCCACGCCGAGCTTCCGGGCGAGCTCCCGGTTGGACTGCCGCGCATCTGTTTGGAGAAGCCGTACGATCTCCGAATCAAGTTCGTCCACGGCCCCCAAAGTACTGGCAATTCCGGCCGAACGTTCGGTACGGGCCCTTGGTGCGCGGCAATCGGCCGGTGGATTCGATTATCGTCGGCCGGACCGCCACCAGAAGGGACATCCCGTGCTCGACCACGAACAGGTACTCATCCGGCGGGGACCGCGCTCCGGTCTGCCGGTCATCCTCGCCCTCCACTCCACGGCGCTCGGCCCCGCGGCGGGCGGAGTGCGGCTGTGGCACTACCCCGGCTGGCGGGACGGCCTCACCGACGCGCTTCGCCTGTCGGCCGCGATGACCCTCAAGTTCGCGGTCACCGACCTGGCCAGAGGCGGCGGGAAGACCGTCGTGGCCATGCCCCAGGGCACGCGCCTCGACCCGGCCCGGCGCCGCGACGTCCTGCGCGACGTCGCCGAAGTGATCGACTCGATCGGCGGGAGGTACGCCGCCGGCCCGGACGTGGGAACCTCCCCGGCCGACATGGCGGTGATCCGGGAGTTCACCCCCCATGTGTTCTGCACACCGGAGGACCAGGGCGGAAGCGGTGACTCATCACCGCACACCGCGCGGGGAACGCTCGCCGCGCTGCGTGCCGTCAGCCGGCGACTGTACGGCGAGGCCGGCCTCAAGGGTCTGCGCATGGGCCTGATCGGCCTGGGCCACGTCGGGGAACACCTCGCCCGCCTGCTGGCCGCCGAGGGAGTCGAACTCACCGTCACCGACATCGACGCGGCGAGGACGAGGACCGCCGAGGAGATCGGCGCCGCCTGGACCGGCCCCGAGGAGATCATCTCCGCGGACGTCGACATCCTGATCCCGGCCGCGCTCGGCGGCGTGCTCACCACGCGGGTGGTACGGGATCTGCGCTGCCGTGCCGTGGTCGGTCCCGCCAACAACCAGCTCCACGCCGCCGAGGTCGCCGACCTGCTGTACCAGCGGGGGATCGTGTGGATCCCGGACTACGTGGCCGGCGCCGGTGGGGTCATCAACGCGGTGACCACCGAACTGCACCATTTCACCTCCGACGATGCCCGGGCCCGGGTCGACACCATCGAGGACATCGTCACCGAACTCCTGCGGACCGCGGACGATCTCGGTGTCACTCCCGCTCAGGCAGGCCACGAGATGGCGCAGCGCCGTATCCGTGCCGCATGACGTCCGAGACGCGTGTACGACACCTCACGGTCCGACATCGACGCCACAAGAGTGCGACCTGTCAGGCCATGTCCCAGAGCAGGCGGTAATAGGCGATGCGCTCCGGGTCCTGGGCGATCCCGTAGGCGTCGTACACGATGCCGTCGTATCCCGGACCGTAGTTCCACTCCGTGCTCCAGGCGGCGACCGCGAGATCGGCCCACCGGTCGGCCACCCCGAGTGAACCTAGGTCGACGTGCGCGGCGAACGTGCCGTCGTCGTGCAGCAGGGTGTTGGGGACGCACGCGTCTCCGTGGCAGACGACGAGGCGGTCGATCGCGGGAGGTTCGCCGATGCGCGAGCGGGCCTCGGCGAGGTCGAGATGCCGGTGCTCGGGGAACCAGCCGGCCGGTCCCTCGCCGTCGGCGATGCGCTCATCGGCACGGGCGAGCCGTCGATCGATGCTCCAGTCGAACGGGCACTCCTCCACGGGCAGGGCGTCGTGGAGCAGGCGCAGCCCTCGGCCGATCGCGGCCGCCGCGGTCGCCGGGTCGGAGATCCATCGTGGGTCCACCGCCGGGAGGCCGGGGACCGCCGCCGTGACCAGCCACGCGCCGTCGGCGTCCGTACCGTGCTCGATGACCTGCGGGACGGTCACCCACTTCCGCGCCCAGGCCAGGCGTTCGGCCTCGCCGAGAAGGTCGATCTCCGGGGTTCCGGTGGCGACCCATTTGGCATACCTGGTGCCGTCCCGCCCGTCCTCAAGGCGGAACGTCAGGCCGCCGAGCTCGTTGCGCCACACCGGAGTAACGGTGTCGCCGCCGGCGAGCGCCGTGACGGCGGCGGGGATGGTCACGGGGCCGGTGGGGATCTCGGAGATGAAGGAGATGAAAGGGTGGCGGCTCATGGGGACATGATCCTCCTGATGGAGCGGCGCCACGACGAATGGTTCCCGGATTCATCTCCCCTCGTCCCCGGCGCAAGGGACGTCCCAAGCCGCACCGTCCTTCACGCCGGGTCGTCCACCAGGCCGGCCTCGTGCGCGAGCAGCACCGCGTTGGCCCGGTTGGCCAGGCCGAGCTTGGTCAGCAGCCTGGAGACGTAGCTCTTGACCGTCGTCTCGGAGAGGAAGCGGTCCGCGGCGATCTCCCGGTTCGTCAGACCCCGCCCGACCAGGCCCAGCAGGTGGCGTTCCCGGTCGTTCAGCACGGCGATCCTGCTTCGCGCGGCGTCCCGGTCGTCCGCCGCGCGGGCCGACCGGTCCAGCAGGCGTCGCGCGGCGCCGGGCGACAGCACGCTGTGCCCGCTCGCGGCCACCTTGATCAGGCCGAGCAGGTCTTCGGGGGGCGTCGTCTTCGCCAGGAAGCCGATCGCGCCCGCTTCCAGCGCGCCGAGCACATGGGAGTCCGAGTCGAAGGTGGTCAGTGCCACGACGGCGGGTGGTCCGGGCAGCCGGCTGATCTCCCTGGTGGCGGTGACACCGTCGACACCGGGCATCCTGATGTCCATCAGCACCACGTCGGGGCGGGTGCGCAACACCTCTTCGACGGCCTCGGCGCCGTCGTACGCCACACCGACGATGTCGACCTCCGTGGCCGAGCCCAGAATGGTCCGCAGATGGCCGAGAACCATCGGGTCGTCGTCGACGAGCAGGACTCTGATCGCCGATGACGAGCCGGTGCCACGCGAGGGGTCACGGCGGTCGCGGTCGCGCGGGGACCCCTCGCTCATGTGAGGGCTCGCGGCGGAGAAAGGTCCGGAGGAGCCGGTCGTTCACGGTGGTCCTCGGCCGGGACGGACGCCGGGAGGCTCGCCGTGACCAGATACCCGCCCTGCTCGGTGGACCCGCTCCGCAGGGTGCCGCCGAGCAGGGAGACCCGCTGTCGCAGGCCGGTCAGCCCTGCCCGCGATCCGCTGGCCACCAGCGACGGATCGGTGGGTGCGGTGGGTGCGGTGTTGAGGATCTCGACGCTCACCGCCTCGGGGCGGTAGCGCAGGTCGACGGTCGCACGGGCGCCGGGGGCGTGTTTGCGGACGTTGGTCAGCGCCTCCTGGACCACCCGGTACACGGCACGGGAGATTACGGGGGACGCCGTGCCGGGATCACCGCCGACGCGCAGCGACGCCCCGGCGGTGGCGGTCAGCTCGGCCAGGTCGCCGCCGCGATGGCCGGTGCTCCGTGGCGCCGGCCCACGGCCGTCCCGGTCGTACGTCTCCTGCGCGGGGGTGGCGCGCTCGCCGCTCCGCATGACGCCGATGAGATCCCGCAGCTCGACCATGGTCCGGGAGCCGAGATCCCCGATCCGCCGTGCCGCGGCCTTGACGGCCTCGTCCTCGGTGGACGTCCGCAGGGCTCCGGCGTGCAGGACGATCTCGGTGACGTGATGGGTGACCACGTCGTGCATCTCGGCCGCCAGGTGCTGGCGTTCGGCCGCGATGGCCCTCTCGTTGAGGAGATGCCTTTCACGTTCGGCGATCTCGACCCGCTCGCGCAGCGACTGCAGCAGTCGTGCCCGCGCACGCACGTACATCGCGATCACGGCGGGCAACACGACGTAGACCGCACCGACGTACAGGCCGGCCCAGGTCGGTGCCCACGGCTGGACGTTCAGCAGCGCCAGCGCGCCGACGCAGGCGAACGCCGTGGGCATGGGCCGCAGGTAGGCCAGGATCCACACCGCGACGGGCGTCGCCAGCAGCACCGGGCCCGCGTAGAGCGCGTCGGTGGAGGTCAGCAGCCCGGGCGCGGCCAGAGCAGCGACCTGTGCGAGCGCCGCGCCGAGGACGACGAGAACGCCGGCCGTCCGCGGGCGGCTCGGCATGAACAACAGGAGCCCGTCGACGACGAGGTTGAACACCAGCTCGGCCGCCGTCCCCAGCACTCCGGAGGTCCGTTGCCCCCCGGCGTAGAGCAGCACCTGCAGGCACGCGTAGACGGCGACGATGACGAACATCACGACATGCCCCACCCACCCGGGGCTCCGGTCGTGGGCGAGTGGCGATCGTGACGTCATGACCGCGCACCTTCCCCCTCTGGAGTTGCCGTCACCTCAATGGTGGCGACCGGAAGCCTGGCCGTCGAAAAACAACATCGGCGACATACAACACAACTCGGTTGTCGAGGTCGCGGGACTGTCAACCGATAGATTGTTCATTGTCCGTACGGCAATTCTGCAGGTCAACGGGCCGATGCCAGTGGCGTCCCGTCGCGGTCGCGCGCAGATTGAGCTGCCGTCTTCATCGCCGTAAACCTCCCTGCACAAGGACCTCGGCATGCGGAAAAAGCCGCACTTATCCGATTCCGTCCCGCACCCCGCACCGGCCGGCGACCGGCCGGAGCCGAGGTGGCGGAGATGGGCACCCATCGTCTCCCTGTCGCTACTGGCACCGTTCGTGGCGGAATTGCTGCTCGGCGACGTCGCGTTGCCCAGCGTGGGCATCGTCGCGGTCTTCGTCCCGCTGTACGGCTCCGGGGCGCTGCTCATCCGTGAGCTCGCGCGGCGCACCGGCCGGGGCTGGCCCACCATCGCGTTACTGGCCGGGGCCTACGGCGTGCTGGAAGAAGGCTTCGCCACGATGTCCCTGTTCAACCCGGACTTCGCCGGGCACCGCCTGCTCGACGAATCGCCCCTCCCCTTCCTCGGCATGGGGGCGAAATGGACGGTCTATGTGCTGTCGCTGCACGTCATCTGGAGCATCTGCACACCGATCGCACTCGCCGAGACCCTGTTCCCCAGCCGGGCACGGGTGCCGTGGCTACGCACTCGCGGCCTGGTCGTCACATCCGCCGTGTTCCTGCTCACCGTCGCGCTCTACTGGGCCGGGGCACTCTACGCGGCGGGGACGACCCCCGGGGTCCCGGTGTTCCAGCCCTCCGTACAGCAGATGACCGCGACCGCGGTCACCGCCGTGGCGCTCGTCGTCGCGGCCTTCGCCGTCCGGCCGAACGCCACGGCCTCTCGCCTGCCCGGCTCCGTCCCGTCGCTCCTACTCGTCTTCGCCGCCTCACTGGTGGTGACGAGCGTCGTCCGGCAGAGCGCTGATCACCTGCACGGCTGGGTGAGCGTCGCCGTCTGCCTGCCGGCCGAGGCGGTGGCCATGGCCGCGCTCTGGTGGTACGGCCGCCGGCGAGCGTGGGGACCGCCACAGGTCTTCGCCGCCGCGTCGGGGGCCGTCGTCACCTACGCGTGGTCGAGCTTCTTCCTTACGCCCATCGTCGGCACGACCGATCCAGTCATCGCCCGCATCGGCAACGCGGTGTACACACTGATCGCCATCGCGATCCTCGCCCTCGCCGCAAGGCGCCTCCGGGGAAGCACGACGACCCGGCCGTGACGGGACACATCGTCCGTCACCGCACCGGCACCTCCTGATCCGAGGCCGGCGAAGCCGTGGGGAACTGGGACGGCAGGCCGTCCAGCAGCTGGCTCAGCAGCGGGTATCCGCCATCGACGGAGATCACCTGTCCGGTGACCGTGGCGAACGCGCCGTCCACGAGGGCGGCGATCGGGCGGGCCAGGTCTTCCGGCCGCAGCATCGTGCCGGTCACCGACCGGTCGCCGAAGTGGCGCCGGATGACGTCGGTGAACACCCCGGCGGTGGCATCGGTACCGACCCCGCCAGGAGCGACGGCGTTGACGGTGATGCCGTACCGTATGGCCTCGCCGGCGACCTGCTGGGTGAAGGCGTTCACGGCGGCCTTGGCCGTGGAGTGGGCGGCGCTGCCGATGATCAGGTCGGCCGCGGTGGCGGAGACGTAGACGATCCGGCCGGACCGCCGCCGGCGCATGATCGGCAGCACCCGCCGGGTCAGGTGGTAGACGCCGGCCAGCTCATCGCTCACCTTGGCCGCGAACGCCTCCCACGGCACACGCTCCAGCGGGCCGAACGGCGGCGCCGCGGTGTTGGCGTTGCCCACCAGCACGTCGATCCACCCGTGCTCGCCGACCACGCGGTCCACCAGCGCAGTCACCTGGGCCTCGTCGGTCACGTCGGCCTGGATCGCCTTCGCGGCACCGATCTGCTCGGCCACCGCCTCCGCGGACTCGGCGTCCCGCAGATAGTTGACGATCACGTGATAGCCGAGCCGGCCCAACTCGCGCGCGGTGGCGGCCCCGATCCCCCGGCCGGCGCCGCTGACCAGCGCCACCTGCTTGCTGTTCATGCGTCTCTCCTGACTCGTCGAACGAAGACGTGGGAGACGCTAGGTTTTGGGCTTACATTTTGTAAGTACGTACCTCAAGGTAGGCCGTAGACACAGCGGTAGGTGAGCAGGTGGACCACAGCGACGCCCGGTGGATCAGTGACACATTTCACAACGACTGCCCCGGACGCGAAGTGATGGAGCACGTCACCGGACGGTGGGTGCCGCTGATCCTGGCCGCGTTGACGCCTGGGCCGATGCGCTTCTTCGAGCTGCGCCGGCGCATCGACGGCATCAGCGAGAAGATGCTCTCCGCCAAGCTGCGCACCCTGGTCCGCGACGGACTGGTGGAGCGCACCGTGGAGCCGACCACCCCGCCGCAGGTCAGCTATGAGCTGACCGCGTTGGGGGAAGGCCTGTCCCGGCCGTTCGCCCAACTGGTCCGCTGGATCTCGGCGCACACCCCCGAGGTCATCGCGGCACAGCAGCGCTATGACCACAGCGAGAATCCTGCGGACCAGGTGATCACGAGTCCGTGATGTCGGTCACGGGCTGGTACAGGTCAGGGACGGGGTGGACGGGGCACCGTTGGCGAGGAAGCCGAACGTGGTCGTGCCGGAGGCCGGGAGCGAGGCGTTGTACGAGGCGTTCGACACCGTCACCGCGGAACCGCTGGCGCTCAGGGTGCCGTTCCACACTTGGGAGATCGACTGACCGCTGCTCAGCGTCCATCTGACGGCCCATCCGTTGACCGCCGAGTTGCCTGCCTTCACCGTGACCTCGCCCTGGTAGCCGCCGGACCACGAGTTCACCGTGCGGTAGCTCGCGGTGCAGGCGCCTGTGGGCTGAGGCGACGGGGTGCTGGACGGCGAAGGTGACGGGCTGACGGACGGCGAGGGTGACGGGGTGGTGGACGGCGAGGGTGACGGGCTGGGCGACGAACTCGGCGACGGCGTGTACGGGCACTTGTTGCGGTACATGGAGATGCCGGAGGGATCCATCAGCGGGCACAGGAACTGGGTGTACCGCGTGTCGTTGTCGACGAAGATCTTCAGCCAGGGGATCAGCACCCGCATCTCGGTGGTGTTCGCCCGTGTCGCGAACAGGTGGTCCACACCGGTTATCTCCACCCAGGCGCTCGGTGTCGAGGCGGGAATAGTGGTGTATATCCCGTTCAGATAGGCCTGCGTGACCGTCGTGTCCCGCTGTCCTGAGATGAACATCGTCGGTACCCGGTCGCTGGACATGTTGTAGTTCCCCACAGGGGAGCCAGGCGCGAGTCCAATCGCGGCTTTCAGTGTGGGCCGCCGGAGTACCGCGGTGAGAACGCCGGCGCCTCCCGCGGAGTGGCCGATCACCGACAACCGGTTGGGGTCGACCCGGTCGCGGACCGAACTCCGCTGCGTGAGGTAGTCGAGCGCGGCGAGGAGCTGAGTGGCCCGGGCATCCGCGCTGTCGGTGCGGGTGACGGTCTCGATTCCGATCACGACGAAACCGAAGGACGCCAGCCAGTGACCCATCCAGGCCTCTTCGGCGGAGAACAGGGCGGAGTAGCCGGGCACGATCGCGACCCCGCCGAAAGTCTGGCTGGTGTCCGTCGGGTAGTAGATCACCCCACTGCCGAAGCCGTTCCCCGGCACGCTCATCTGCGCGGTGGCGAAGGTCCCCCTGCTGGCGGCCACGCTGGCCAAGGTCGGGTCGGGCCCCCGCTGGTAGGGATTGTCGGCGGCAGATGCCGGTCGAGTCACGACGATCACCGCGAGCAGCCCGAGGAGGGCTACCACCACGGCCATGACCCGTCTGGTCGACCACCCTCGGGAGCCAGGCCGCGGTCGCGGCCCGCCGACGGCATCAGGTGCCGGTGACTCACTCACACGTCGTCGCACTTGCGTTCCTCCGCTCATGCACTTCCGGCCAACTAGGCATTGTTAGCGCTCACATTTCATCCTCCGAGTCCCTCTCCTCGGATGACTGAGACGGCGTGCAGAGCAAATACGAGGAGAAAGCCGCTGTCAACAGGCGCCGGGTGCCGCTGACTGCAGCGCGAGGGATTGAGGACGCTTATCTGGGATATCGGGATTAATACACCTTGACGACGCGAGGCGAGTGCTGAAAATTTCCGTTGCGGGATCGTCAACCGGTCCGGGCATCGCGGGTGCGGGACGTTCCGCGCCGGCCGCCTGGGCCGGCGCGGATACGAGGCCGGTTCGGGCTATGCCCGGGTCCATCTCTGGTTGGCGGATCCGTTGCAGGTGGCGACGGTGACGCCGGAGGTGTTGCCGGTGCCGGTGACGTTGAGGCAGAGGTTGTTGGCCGGTGTGGTGACGGTGCCGTTGGAGTTGAAGGTCCAGCGCTGGTTGGCGTTGGTGTGGCAGTCGTAGAGCTGGACCCTGGTGCCCGAGCCGGCGTTGGTCGGGGAGTCCAGGCACTTGCCGAGGATCTGCAACTGGCTCGCCGAGGTGTAGGTGAACCTCTGGTTCGGGTTGGTGTGGCAGTCGTAGATCTGCAGCTGGGTGCCGTTGGCGCTGGCGCTGTTGGGCGAGTCGACGCACCGGCCCGCGGCCTCGTTGCGCAACCGGAAGGAGGCGCCGGAGGTCGGGGTCGGGGTCGGCGTGACGGTCGGGGTCACCGTCGGAGTCACGGTCGGGGTGACGGTCGGGGTGATGGTGGGGGTGGGGTTAGTGGTGAGGCCGAAGAACTGCACGGCGTTGGCGGCCATGCCGCTCGACGGGAGGGAGTGGCCGGCGCCTTGGATGCTGTAGGCCTCGACCCGCACCGTTCCGGTGGTGTCGGCGTAGCGGCGGCGGTTCCAGTTGGTTTGGGGGGTGTCGGTGGAGGTCGGGGTCTGGCTCAGGCCGTGGACGTTGGTCCATTGCTTGATTTCCTCCTCCAGTTCGGAGTAGGCGACCACGTTGTCGTTGGTGCCGTGCCACAGCTGCATCCGCGGCCAGGGTCCGCGGAAGCTGGGGTTGGCGTTGCGTGCCCGGTCGCCCCACTGCTGTGCGCTGATGTTGACGCACGGGGCGGGGTTGCCTCCGGGAGAGTAGGCGGCCTCGTTGGGGAAGCAGGTGAACGGTACGCCCATGAACGCCGCCCCCGCCTTGAACACCTCGGGGTAGAGGGCGAGCATGGCGTTGGTCATCATGGCGCCTGAGGAGCTGCCGGTGGCGTAGACGCGGTTGGGGTCGCCGGCGCGGTTTTGCTGGGTCCAGGTGATCATGGACATGAGTGATACGGGGTCGGTCTGGCCGCCGCGCACCTTCGACGCCTCGGACCAGTTGTCGAAGCAGTTGCCCTTTTTCGACGCCGATGGGTAGATGACGATGAAGCCGTATCGGTCGGCTTGTGAGGCGAATTCGCTGGAGGAGTAGAAGCCGGGCCCGGAGCCGCCGCAGGGGTGCATGGCCAGCACGATGGCGGGGTTGGTGGGTCTGTTGTCGGGCACGTAGATGTGCATGCGCAGGTTGCCGGGGTTGGCACCGAAGCCGGTGACCTCGGTCAGCGTGGCCGCGGCGGCGGGGTGTGTGAACACCAGGGCCGCGACAGCGGACAGCAGCACGGCGCAGGCGCCGCCCAGCATTGCGATGACTCGCTTCATCCGCTCTCCTTTGCTCGATTTCGGGTTCTCTGCTTGCGCGCGGCGCCGCTGACTCACGAGGCCTGTAAGCAGCCGGTATAGAAGCGGCCTTGGCCGGTGGTCAAGGCAACGCCGGACCGGTCATGGCGCTCACACCTCGAAAAAACGACCTATGCGCTGCATATCAAGCAACTTGTTATCAAGTAGCTTGATATAGGGGTCACGAAACTTTCAGCCGAGGGACCGCGCGTTATCGTCTCCTGGTGACCCCTCGCCCTACCCCCCGAACCGACCAGCCTCCCGCACCGCGCCTGAGCTACCTGGTGTACCGCCTGGAGCGTCGGATCCGCGCCCCTCTGGACGAGGCGCTCACCCGGTACGCGGTGACCACGGCGGCGTACATGGCGCTCAGCGAGCTGCGCATGCGCGACGGAGTCTCGTCGGCAGAGCTGGCCCGCATCGCCTTCGTCACCCCGCAGGCGATGAACCTCGTCGTCCGCGACCTGGAACAACGCGGACTGATCCGCCGCGACCCGCATCCGGACGGCGGACGGGTGCTGTGCGTCCGCCTCACCCGCGAAGGAGTGTCCGCCCTGCGCCACTGCGATCGTGTGCTCGACCGCATCGAGGAGACCATGCTCGCGGAGTTCGACGACACGACACGAGAGACGCTGGTGGAGAACCTCACCATGTGCGCGTGGGCCCTGCACCCGGACACCCCTGCCGGATGACGCGCAGGTCCGCCCGGCAGGGGGCGGACATGATCGCGTCGGCGGGCGGCGGGGCGCTCTGATCTTTGGTGGTCGCCACCTTCGCGACGGTCAGGTGCTCGTTACCGCCGACCGCCGAACGCCCAGTCGTGGACCTCGATGTCGGCGTACCGGTCCAGGGTCAGGACGGCGCGTGCCGCGTCCGGGTCCGGCGCCCGGACCAGCGCGGCCGTACCCAGCCAGGTGGTGCCGTCGTCGGACAGCAGTGGCCCATACGCGATCAGCTCGTCCCGGCCGGCTGGCGGGACGAGGTCGGCGGCCTCGCCGGAGGCGAGGCCCAGCACCAGATAGCAGTTGCCGCCGTCCCGGCCGCCGGGGAAATCCCACATGGTGCGTCCCAGCACGTCGCGCCATCTGCGCAACATCACGTCCCGGTACACACCGGCCTGGTAGTTGGGCTCGTCGAAGACGAACGCGCGCGCGGCGGCGAGATCCGGCAGGTCGACGATGTGCACGCTGCCGGTGGCCGTGTCGTCGCCGCGGTCGAAGGTCGGGCCACGGGCGATCATCTCCGCCGCGTACCGGTCCATGTAGGACCAGTGCTCCTCCAGCAACTCGCCGCGCAGCGCCGCGGAGTCAGGCCGATCGCGGTGATAACAGAAGAACTCCATGCCGAGAGAACTTATCCGTCCGCGACCTGGATGATCGTTTTTCCGGGGGTGCGGTGGTGGCGGGCGAACGCGGAGGCCGTTTCGGAAAGTGGTCGTACGGCGCCGACGATGGGCTTGAGCCGTCCGGCCCGGAGGCGGTGGGCGAGGTCGGCCAGGCGAGCGCGGTCGGGTTCGACGACGAAGAAGACGGCCCGCCCGCCCTTGGGGTGCACCGTGGGTGGCGTGGCGATGGTGACCAGGGTGCCGCCTGGGCGTACCAGTTCGGTCGATCGCTCGAGGATGTCGCCGCCGATGACGTCGAACACCACGTCCACCTCGCCGGCGTGCCGCAGATCGCCGGCGTCCAGGTCGAGGAAGGTCTGCGCGCCGAGGCCGAGCACGACATCACGGTCGTCTGCCCGGCCGGTGCCGATCACATGGGCGCCTGCCTCCCGCGCGAGTTGGACGGCGATCGAGCCGACGCCGCCCGCGGCGCCGTGAACGAGGACGGTCTGGCCGGTAGCGAGGTGGGCGTGGTCGAACAGTCCCTGCCATGCGGTCAGCCCGGAAACCGGCAGCGCGGCGGCCACTGTGTGGTCGACGTCGGCCGCGAGGGGGGCGAGGTTGCGAGCCTCCACCGCGGCGTATTCGGCCAGGGATCCATTGCGGGTCCAGTCGGTCAGCCCGAAGACCCGCTGGCCCACGGTGAGGCCGGTGGTTCCGTAGCCGAGCTCGACCACGACGCCGGACAGTTCGTGCCCGGGGATGCTGGGTGTCCGGTCGCGGCCGGCGCGATCGGACCAGGTTCCCGGCCAGTCGAGCTCTCCGGGGGTGAAGCCCGCGGCGTGCACGCGCACGATGACGTCGTTCTCCGCGGCGTGGGGGTAGGGCATGTCGGTCAGGGTGAGGCCGCCGACACCGGCGTCACGGTCTCGCACGGTGATCGCTCGCATCCGGTCAGCTCGCCCAGGGGGAGCCGACGATGCGCTCGACCGTCGTCGAGCGCCGGAAGCCGGGGACGAAGTGCTCGAGTACGTCGGAGTTCACCGTGCCGATCGTGGTGTCGGGGCGGTTCTTGAGACCGTCGACGTAGGCGCGCAGGAACTCGTTCTTGAAGTCCCCTCGCGGGTGGACGGCGAGGATTTCCCCAAGCTGGTCGTGTTCCAGGTCCTCCAGCCCGTAGCCGAGCACGTCGGTCAGGACGCCGAGGTGTGTGGTGGCGATCTCCGGGGCCATACGGCCGGGGATGCCCGGCGTGGTGTGCAACGCGATCGCCGTCCAGACGGTCTCGGCGGCGGCCTGCGAGAAACCCCGGTCCAGGAGGAACTTGCGCGCGTGGTCGGCGCCGTCGAGTTCGAAGCGCTGCTCGACGTCGGAAAAGGGAGTCAGGAGGCCGGTGTCGTGGAACATGGCCGCCAGGTAGAGCAGCTCCGCGTCCGGCTTCGCCCCGAGCTGGTGCGCGTGAATCAGGCCGAAGAGGAAGACCCGCCGGGAGTGGTGGTAGATGAGGGGACTGGTGGTCTCCCGGATGAGCCTGGTCGCTTCGGCGACCGCCGCCGTCTCAGGGATCTCCAACCCCGCGATGACCTCTGGCATGGCCTCTGACCTCCTGGAAAAGTGTGCCTGCCGCGGACCGCGTGCCCGACTTCCATGCTGCCCACGGGTCGGCGTGCGCCGCCGCCCTCATCCGGCCAAGAATCCCTCATATCCGGACAGGCGCGCCTAGTGCCCACCGCCGCCTGATCCAGGTCAAGGCGGAGCGCACTCACCAGCAGGTGAGCGCACCCCGCCTTCGCGAGGTGACCTCGATCAGCGGTAATAGCCCTCCACGGGGACGCGGGCCTCCTCCGGCAGGGCGGGGCCGCGCGCGGGAGCGTCGGTGAAGGCGGTGCCGGGCGGCTTGAGGGCGGTGAGCTGCTCGTTCGACAGGGCGTACACGACACGGCCCAGGCCCGAGCGCGCGATCGCACCCGCGCACATGCCGCAGGGCTGGCAGCTCGTGTACAGGGTGGTGGCGGCCGCGGTCGCGGGGTCGAGCTCGCGGGCCGCCCAGCGGGCCAGCTTCAGCTCCGGGTGAGCGGTGATGTCCCGGTCGGTGAGGGAGGTGTTGTGGTCCTCGGCCAGGACGTTCCCGTCGGGGCCGGCCAGCAGCGAGCCGAACGGCGGGTCGCCGCCGGCGCGTGCCTTCGCGGCGAGCCCGATGGCCCGGCGGAGAAACGCCTCGTCCTCAGGCGTCAGCGCCACGTCCTCGCCGGTCACCGACAGGCCCTCGGACACCGATGTGCCGTGCTCGGAGGGCGTTGCGTGGTTCTCGGGTGTCACTGACGCTCCTTCGTGGTGGTCGTCCGGGTGGCGCCGTCCGCTGAGGCGTCGCCGTCGTCGTTCAGGTTCCACAGGTTCGCCACGGTCGCCAGCGCGTGCCAGGCGCGCTGCGGATGGCGGGTCTCCTCGGGATCGCCGCCGAACGGGTCGAGCACGACGGTGCCGGCGCCGAGCGCCTGTAGTTCTCGCAGGTCATCGAGGATCTGGTCCGCCGAGCCCTCGCCGGCGAGCCGGTCGTCCCCGTTCAGAGGCTCGTCGGTGAAGCGCAGTGCGATGCGCGGTGCCAGGGCCGGCACCGGACGTCCCTGCTCGCTCGCGATCTTCCCCAGCCGCCCGACCGCCTCGCGCAGCCAGGGCAGCGTGAAGCGCAGAGGATGCCACGCGTCACCGAGGCGCACGGCCCGGCGCAGGCCGGCGTCGCTGTTGCCGCCGATCCAGAAGGGGATGTGCCCGGCGCCGTAGTCGCCCTCGTCCTGCCAGGCGGCGCGGATCGCGAGCAGGTACTCGTCGGTCAGCGCGCCGCGCCGTTCGAAGGGCACCCCCAGGGCGGCGAACTCCTGGCGCGCCCAGCCCACCCCCATCCCGAGCACGAGCCGCCCGCCGCTGAGCCGGTCGAGGTTGGCGGCCATGCGGGCGACCAGCAGAGGGTGGCGGTACGGGACGATGAGCACCGTGGTGCCGATCCGGACGCGGCGGGTGATCCCGGCCAGCCACGCCAGGGTGGTGAAGGGCTCGTAGAACGGAGCCGGGTACTGCTCCGCGACGTCCGGGGTCACCGCGACGTGGTCGGAGACCATCAACAGGTCGAATCCCAGGCCCTCCACGGTCTGCGCCCACTGCCGCAGCGTGTCCGGGTCGGTGCCGGGACCGAAATTCGGTACGTTCACCCCTATTTGCACACCGGCCAGGCTATCCACCATGACCTGCCGGGGTCCCGGCAGCGATGAAGAAACCGATGACCTGCCTCCCCGCGCCGCGGGAGTGAGCCGCCGCGTCCTTGCCAGGTCAGCCGGAACGGCTGTACGCGGTGGTGGCATAGACCTCCAGGAGCCTCTCGACTCCGTGCAGGAACGTCTCGCAGATCAGTGTCGGGTCGAACAGGCAGCCGGCGGCCATGGCGCCGTCGCGCATCATTACGAAGTGGCGGGCGGCGGGGGCGGCGCCGGGGGTCTGGATCTTGGCCAGTAGGGCCGTGACGGTTTCCAGGAACCATTGGCGGTGGGCGAGGACGGCCTTGTGTACCGGTGATTCGGGGTCGGGGTACTCGGCGGCGGCGTTGAGGAAGGCGCATCCGCGGAAGCCGGAGGACTGGATGCCTTGGGCGATGGACTTGCTCAGGGCCTGGATGGTGTCGGCGGGCGGTAGGCCGGCGGTTACGGCCTCGTTCGCCTGACTGCGCATGGCGCGGTCGACCTCGTTCAGGTAGGCGAGGACGAGGTCTTCCTTGCCGGGGAAGTGCCGGTAGAGGGTGGCGCGCGTCACCTGCGCCTCGGCGACGATGCGATCGATGCCGACGGCGTGGATGCCCTCCGCGTAGAAGAGACGGGTGGCCGTGTTGAGCAGCCGGGACCGCGCCTCGGACGGCCGGGCTTCGGATTGGCTGGACATATGGCCATCCTAGTGGATAGAACGTTCGGTCTTGACAGTTTGCGCCGTAACTTGCCATGCTGTGGCGAGACAGAACGTTCGGTCTAGTCGAGAAGGCCGCTCATCCACCGAAAGGATCATCATGAGTGCTATCGCTGCTTCGCCTGGTATTTCCGGGACCGCGTCCGCACTGCGGCGGCTGTACTTCGTCCGGTTCGCCTTCGCCGTCGTCTGGGCTCTCGTGATGTTCACGACCGCCTCGAAGCTGGGTCCGCTCGCGGTCGCTCTGCTCGTGCTCTACCCGCTGTTCGACGTGGGTGCCGCCGTCGTGGACGCCCGCGCGTCGCGCGCCACCGGATCACCCGTCCTGCTGTACGTGAACATCGCGGTCAGCCTGATCACCGCCGTCGGGGTGGCCATCGCCTGCACGTCCGGTATCCCGGCGGTGCTGCGGGTGTGGGGCGCCTGGGCGATCGTGGCCGGGGTGGTCCAGCTGATCGTGGGTGTCACCCGGCGCAAGATGGGCGGGCAGTGGCCGATGATCATCAGTGGTGGCATCTCCGTGCTCGCCGGTACGTCGTTCATCATCGGTGCCGCCGCGGAGAGCCCGACGCTGACCAACGCGGCCGGGTATGCCATCCCCGGTGGCATCTTCTTCCTCATCTCGGCCTTCCGTCTCGGCCGGGCCGCGAAGGGAAACTGACATGGACGGCAACACTTACGACGTCGTTGTCCTCGGGGCCGGGCCGGCCGGGGAGAACGTCGCCGACCGGGTCGTGCGGGGCGGGCTCAGCGCCGCCGTCGTCGAGCGTGAGCTCGTCGGTGGGGAGTGCGCCTACTGGGCCTGTATGCCGACCAAGGCGTTGCTGCGCAGCGCGGCGGCGTTGCGGGCGGCGCGTCAGGTGCCGGGAGCGCGCGAGGCGGTGACCAGTGGTCTCGACGTGGCCGCGGTGCTGGGCCGCCGGGATTCCTTCGCCTCGCATTGGAATGATGACGGTCAGGTCGGTTGGCTCGATTCGGCCGGGATCGCTCTGCACCGTGGTCAGGGCCGGTTCGTGTCCGCGAAGGTGGTCGAGGTGACCGGCGGCGACGGCGTCCCGGTCACGTTGACGGCCCGGCATGCGGTGGTCGTCGCGACCGGAAGCAGTGCGCTGCTGCCGGACGTTCCCGGTCTGCGCGAGGCCGCGCCGTGGACCAGCCGGGAGGCGGCCGCCGCGAGCGCGGTCCCCGGCCGGCTCGCGATCATCGGTGGTGGCGTGGTGGCGTCGGAGATGGCGACCGCCTTCGCCGCCCTGGGGTCCTCGGTGACGATGCTGGCCCGTGGCGGTGTGCTGCCGCGGGCCGAGCCGTTCGCCGGGGAGCGGGTCACCGAGGCGTTGCGGGAGGCCGGTGTGTCGGTACGGCTCGGGGTGGAGGCCGCCTCGGTGCACCGCGACCAGGGCGGAACGGTGCACATCACGACGACCGGCGGCGAGCGGGTCGAGGCCGACGAGGTGCTGGTGGCGATCGGCCGGACACCGAACACCCAGGACATCGGTCTCGGCGCCGTCGGCCTGCCACCCGGTGCCTGGCTCCCGGTGGACGACACGCTGCGCGTGGTCGGGGAGGACGGGGCGCCGATCGGAGACGGGTGGCTGTACGCCGCCGGTGACGTCAACCGGCGAGCGCTGCTGACCCATCAGGGCAAGTACCAGGCCCGCGCGGTCGGCGACGTCATCGTGGCGCGGGCGAAGGGCGAAGCGGTCGAGGACGGCCGATGGGGCCGGCACGTGGCCACGGCCGACGAGCGCGCGGTGCCCCAGGTGGTCTTCACCGAACCGGAGATCGCGTCGGTGGGGCTGACCGCCGCCGCTGCCACGGCCGCCGGGGTACGGATCCGCGTCGTCGACCACGACCTGGGTGCCGTCGCCGGGTCCGCCCTGCACGCCGACGGCTACCGGGGGCACGCCCGCATGGTCGTCGACGAGGACAGGAAAGTGATCGTCGGCTGCACGCTCGCGGGTCCGGACGTCGCGGAACTGCTGCACGCCGCGACGATCGCGGTCGTCGGCGAGGTTCCGCTGGACCGGCTATGGCACGCGGTTCCGTCGTTCCCCACGGTCAGCGAGGTGTGGCTGCGGCTGCTGGAGGCGTACGGCCGCTGACCACCTGGTCCCGGCACGGCCGCAGGCACCGTCGGCGCCGGGCTGCCCGGCGTCACCTTGGCAGGAATCGGTACCCGCCGATATGGTCCGCTCATGTGGGCCGATTGAGGACCAATTCAGGGCTTGCCGAGGACCTGCTCATCGAGCTGGACCGCGATGCCGGGGTGCCACTGCACCGGCAGATCGAGGCGTCCATCCGGGCGAGCATCCGGGCCGGGCGGCTACGCGTGGGCGCGTCGCTGCCGCCTACGCGGACCCTCGCGACCGGCCTCGGGGTTTCCCGCGGGGTGGTCGTGGAGGCCTACCAGCAGCTCGTGGCCGAGGGCTATCTTGCCAGTCGATCGGGTGGTTACACCCAGGTCGCCGCTTCGATGCCGCCGACCGGCGCGGATGCCGCGGCTTCGACGGCGCGGGCGGCCGTGCGCGGAGCCGGCTTCAGGGTCGACTTCGGGTACGGGCGCACCGACGTGTCGCAGTTCCCGCGGGCCGCATGGCTGCGATCGGTCCGTACCGTGCTCACCACCACGCCCAACGACCGGTTCGCCTACCTCGACGGGCGTGGCGTGCCGGAACTGCACGGGGCCCTGTGCGACTACCTCAACCGGGTGCGCGGCACATCGTCGGTCCCGGGCAACATGGTGATCTGCAACGGCTACGGGCAGGGCATCTCGCTGCTGATCCAGGTGCTCGTCCGGCACGGTGCCAGGCGGATCGCACTGGAAGACCCCTCGTCCAGCGACGACGCCCGGGTGCTGGCCGCCGCGGCCGGTCTGGACGTGGTCGGCATACCGGTGGGTCCGGACGGCGTTCAGGTCGACGCGCTCCACCGGGCCGACGCCGATGCGGTCGTGCTCACGCCGTCGCACCAGTGGCCCACCGGCGGGGTGCTGTCGGCTGCGGCGAGGGCCGAGGTGATCCGCTGGGCGAAGAGCCGCGGCGCGCTCGTGGTCGAGGACGATTACGACGCGGAGTACCGCTACGACCGGTCGCCGGTGGGCGCCATGCAGGGCCTGGCGCCCGATCACGTCGTCTACTGCGGTACGGCCAGCAAGACGCTCGCGCCGGGGTTGCGGCTCGGCTGGCTGGTGGTGCCTCCCCGGCTGGTCGCCGACGTCGCCGCGGCGAAGGTCCTCGCCGACCGCGGTTCGCCGGTCATCGACCAGTTGACGTTCGCCGACTTCCTCGCGCGCGGCGAGTTCGACCGCCACCTGCGCCGGATGCGTCCGGTGTACCGCCGCCGCCGCGACGCGCTGCTGGACGCGCTGCGCACTCACCTGCCCGATCTGGAACCGGCCGGGGTCGCCGCCGGGCAGCATGTGGTCGCCTGGCTCCCGCCCGATCTCGACGAGGCGGCGGTGGTGACGGCCGCCGCCCGGCACGGGCTCGGCATCCACGGCGTCGGCCCGTACCGGATCGCCGGCGCCGGACCGGGCGGCCTCATCTTCGGCTACGCCATCCTCGGCGAGAGCGCCATCGCCGAGGGGGTCGCGCTGCTGGCGACGGCCATCCGGGAGGTACGGAGCCCCTGATCGCGCAGGGGCGCTCCCCCGGCGGCACGGCCAGGACGTGCGCGTCAGCATGCCGGGCGGATGTTCTGGTTCAGGTGGAACACGTTGCCCGGGTCGTACGCGGTCTTCACCGCGGTCAGCCGGGCCAGCTTCGCGGCCGAGTACGCCCGCCCCACGCCGCGCCGCCCGTCGGCCAGCTCCTCGGCCGTCAGCGAGTTGACGTACACCCCGCTCGCGTACGGCTCGAGCGACGCACCGGCGGCGCGGGCGGCGCCCATCATGGTGTCGTCCTGCGCCGGGTCGGTCCAGCGGGAACCGGCACCGAACTCGAACATCGTGCCGCGGTGGCTGAACGCCGCGTCCGCCTCCGGGACGTCGGCGATCGCGCCGCCGTGCGCCTGGAGGCCTACGCCCGGCAGGTACGGGCTCGCGCTCAGGTCGGTGCCGCCGCGCAGCAGGAACGCCTCGATCGCCGCGGTGGGGAATCGCCGCAGGTAGTGCCCCTTGGAGTAGCGGCGGTAGGCGTGGCCGCCGGTGGAGTCGTCGCGCCGCTGAAGTTCGAGGTACGACGGTGCGGTGACGCGCGACGCGACGGGACGCCCGAGCGCCCGCATCGCGGGGAGCAGCCGGCGGCCCTCGTCCGGGTCGCCGACCCACACGTACCCCAGTGTGGCGATCGGACCGGCGGGACCGCTGCCGACGCCGGCGGTGAACGTCGCCTGCCGGGGCGCGACGGCGTTCAGGTCGCGCCAGCCCTCGATGACCGGGACGGCGTCCTCGGCGCGGAAGTCGAACTCGGCGACCAGCGTCCGAGTGCCGGTGCGGTGCAGCTGGAACTCGAACTCGGTGACGATGCCGAAGTTGCCGCCACCGCCGCGCAGGCCCCAGAACAGGTCGGGGTTCTCGGTGCGGCTGGCGGTCACCACGTCCCCCTCCGCGGTGACCATCGTGTAGGAGATGACGTTGTCGCAGGCCAGGCCGTGCTGGCGGGCCAGCCAGCCCATGCCGCCGCCGAGCGTGAGCCCGCCGACGCCGGTGTGCGATACGTTGCCGGCGGTGGTGGCCAGGCCGTACGCCTGGGACGCCCTGTCCAGCGAGCCGAGCAGCGCGCCGCCCTGGACCCGGGCCCGGCGACGGACCGGGTCGATCCGCACGCCGCCCATGGGCGTCAGGTCGATCATGAGACCCCCCTCGGGCACGGCGAAGCCGGCGACGTTGTGGCCGCCGCAGCGCACGCCGATCTCCAGGTCCGTTTCCCTGGCCAGGCGCACGGCGGCCACCACGTCGGCGACACCCGCCGCGCGGACGATCATGCGTGGACGCCGGTCGACCATGGCGTTCCAGACGGTGCGGGCGGTGTCGTAGCCGATGTCGCCGGGGGTGAGGAGCCGGCCGTCGAAGCGGGTCGCCGTCGTTGTCATGCCACTCAGCCTGACAGGAATCGGTACCCGCAATGAGGTCCGATCCTGCGGGCCGTTTGAGGACCAATTCGGGGGCGGGCGAGGATCCGCTCAGTCGGTCTGGGAGAAAAGGCGTTGCTGGATTCCTCGGCGGTAGTCGTCCAGCGTGTTGTCGATGTGGGCGGCGGCGGCCTGGGCCGCGGTCTCCGGGTCGCCGGCGCGGATGGCCTCGTAGATGGCCTGGTGTTCCTCGACGGCTTTGGCGGCGTGCCCGCCTATCGATCCGCTCAGGCCGATGATGCTGGACTGGGCCTGCAGCCGGCGGGCCTCTCGGACCGAGATCTGAAGGAACATGTTGTGCGAGGCGGCGGCGACGGCGGTGTGGAAGGCATCGTCGCCTTCGTTGAACAAGTCCTCGCGTCCGGTGTCGAAGCCGTGGCGGCACGTGTCGGCCGCCTTCTCGATGACGCGGAGCTCCACCGGGGTGGCGCGACGGGCGGCCAGCCGGCTGGTCTCCATCTCCTGCGTCCGCCGGAACTCGAACAGCATGTAGACGTGGTCCAGGTCGGTGGGCAGGAAGAACGACGCCCAGCGTCCGGTGCCCAGCATCCCCTCGTCGTCGGCGACGTACAGACCCCGGCCCTTGTGGGCCCGCACCCGGCCGAGCGCGGAGAGAATCTTCACCGCCTCACGCACCACGGTGCGGCTCGTTCCCAGCTGCCGGGCCAGCTCGTTCTCCGTCGGCATGCGGTCCCCCGGACGCAGGCGCGACTGGGCGATCAACTCGAGCACCCGCTCGGCCGCCACTTCATAGCCCGGCCGATAGCCACCCTCGTGCGAGGTGCCCGCCACAGCGCCTCCTCCTTGCGATTCGCTACTCAAGTTCATGGGCACCGGGTATTGGGAGCGGGATGGGCTCGACCCAATCTCCGATGCCTAGGATGCTAGCGTCGCAGGCGCACGGGGTCGCGGGTGCCGTCGCGGCGGACGAGCCAGGCCTCGGTGATGTGTGTGAACATCGCGCCGGCGGCGCCGCCGGGGTCGTGGGCGGCGATGCGCTCGTAGATGCGGCGATGGCCGAGGTTCGACGCCACGCACAGGGCTCGTTCGGTCTTGCCCATGTACCGGGCGGTGTTGATGACCTGGTTCTCCAGCGAACGCACCACGCCCCGCGCGATGCGGTTGCCGGAGGTTTGCATGATGGTGTCGTGGAAGGCCCGGTCGACGTCGGCGTAGGTGACGGGGTCGTCCACGAGTTCGTCCATCCGGGCGACGAGTGTCCGCAGCCGTTCGATGGTGTCCTCGTCCGCTACGCGAGCGGCGACGCTCGCCATGTCGGACTCCAGCAGCCGCCGCGTGACGACGAGGTCGTCGAGGATCGCGAGGCTCTCGTCTTCGGCGATGGTCGCCGCGAGGACGAGTTCGTCGAGCATGTCCCACATGGTGAGCGGAGTCACCATGGTGCCCGCGCCCTGGCGGACCTGCACGAGCCCCTTCTCCTGGAGGATTTTCACGGCTTCGCGGACGACGGTCCTGCTCACCGAGAAGGCCTCGCACAGCGCGGGCTCGGGGGGTAGCGGGGTGCCCGGTGGATAGACCCCGCGGACGACGCGCTCCACCAGCTCCGCTGTCACCGCCTTGGCGAGGCTGGCGGGACGCCGCACCCATGCCGGCGGTGCCGGAACGCTGCGGGGCGTTTCCTGGGATGCCGTCATCTCCCCCTCCGGTGTCCCGCCGAGGACGGCGCCGTCGCGACAGTATACGTCACCCGTATGGACGTGATACGTCATACGACTCACGTTGTCGCGCGCACGGACGGCGGTCCTCGTCGGGGGCCAGGCGACTCAGGAGGGGCCCTGACAGTGGGGTGCACCGCCACAACGGTGCACCCCACTGGGATTGGGTTACGGGGTCGTCAGGTCGAAGCGGCGTACGGTGACGGCGCCGCCGAGGGCCTGGGTGGCGTAGTTGAAGATGCCGAAACGGTGGCCGGGGAAGAACTGCCAGGCGTTGCCCAGGGTCAAGGCGGAGCCGAACGAGGTGAAGTTCACGCCGTCGGTGCTGTAGGAGAATCGGGCCTGCCTGCCGGTTCCGGGGCGGATGTCGGCGTTGGCGCGCAGCCAGATCCGGCCGCCGGAGACGGCGGCGGACGCGACCTCGGTCCCGGTGCCGGTGGTGTTCCAGCTGCTGTTCATGGTCAGGCCGTTGGTCATCACCACGCGGGTGGCGCCGTTGTCGCGCCTGACGCCGATCCAGGCCGAGGAGTCGCGCAGGATGGCCAGGCCGCTGCGGTCACCGTCGCGCATCGTGGAGTAGTCCAGCTCGATGGTGGCCGTGGAGGACGGTCCCTGGGTGCGGTGGGTGAGGGTGTTGCGGGCGTTGTAGAGGTCGTTGGTCACCGTAGCGGTCTGCAGGCGCAGGCCGTTGTTCACCTGGTACCGCGTGGTGTCGGGGTTGTGGTTCCACTCCCACTGCGGCCCGAGCGCCGTGCCGGAGAAGGTGTCGGTGCCCGTCAGCGGCTTGACCTGACGCGGCGGGGCGGGCAGGTTCGGGCGGGGGTAGGTCGCGCCCCAGCCGCCGTTGACGGTGGTCACGACCGGCCAGCCGTCGGAGGTCCAGGTGATCGGGGCCATGGCGGGCACCCGGCCGCCGGGATAGGCGTCCACGAAGGCCATGTAGTACCAGTCGCCGTTCTGCGTCTGCACGAGCCCGCCCTGGTGCGGCACGCCGCCGCCGGAGATGGGGCTCGGCATGTTGAGCAGCACCTGGCGCATCTCGTACGGGCCGAACGGTCCGTTGGTGGACTTCAGCACGTACTGCCCGTTGGCGGGACGGGTGAGCCAGATGTAGTAGGCGCCGTTGCGCTTGTAGAAACGGGCCCCTTCCAGGGTCCCGACGCTGGACGGGGTGCTGAACACCTGCTGCGCCCGGACCTGGCTGGTGCCGTCGGCCGACAGCTGGGCGACGCTGATGTTCGAGTTGCCGTAGGCGACGTACATGGTGTCGTTGTCGTCCACCAGCAGGCCGGCGTCGTAGTAGCAGTTGTTGATCACCGAGCGCTGCTGCCAGGGGCCCTCGACGGCCGAGGCGGAGTAGACGTAAGTCCGGGCGAAGTCGATACAGCCGAGCCAGTAGAACTGGTTGTTGCTCTTGCGGTGGCCGAAAGCCGACGCCCAGATGCCGTCGACGTAGGCGCGGTCACCGTTCAGGCTGTACTTGTTGCCGAAGTCCAGCGAGGGCACCGAGTGACCGGCGAACTCCCAGTTCACCAGGTCGTAGGAACGCAGGATGGGCGCGCCCGGCGAGTAGTGGAAGGTCGAGGACGACATGTAGTACGCGTCGTCGACCCGGATGATGTCCACGTCGGGGAAGTCCTGCCAGACCACGGGGTTGTTGTACGTGCTGCCTCCCCCGCCGCCGCTGCCGACCTGGACCAGCTGCCACTGCTGGTTGTTGCCGCCCCAGTCGTCGTACTGCACGATGGCACCCCCGTCGGCGGTGGAGGCGCTCTGCACTTCGACGGCCTTGTTGCTGTTGCGGTTGATCAACCGCACGTACCCGCCGGAGGAGTCGGCCAGGCGGAACTGCTGGTTGGTGCCGTTGCCGTCGGCCCACTGCACGACGGCGGCGCCGTTGGCGGTGGAGAAGTTGTAGACGTCCAGCACCTTGCCCGAATGCCGGGACTTCAGCCGGTAGTAGCCACCGCCGGAATCGACGAACTGCCACTGCTGGTTGTTCGCGTTCGTACGCGACCACTGCACGAGCGAGCCGCCGTCGCTGGTGGAGAAGCCGGACACGTCCAGCGCCTTGCCGCTGTTGCGGTTGACCAGCACGTACCAGGCGGTGGTGTCGACGGTCGCCGCCGACGCCGTCGTGGGATTCACCGCCGAGGTCGTGCCGGCCAGCACCGCCGCGACGACGACGGTGGCGATGCGCCGCCACAGACTTCGCCGCCGCGGAACGGCCCGTGAGAGCTCACCGGTCGCAATCATGGTCCTCCTTCAGATTTGGTTCACACAGCCCCTGGCCGTCGCGGGCGAGCCTCCGGTGCGGCGGGTCGTGCCGCACCGGAGGCCCCGCTCAGCGGTGAAGGGAGATCAGCAAGTGGAGTCGGTCTGGGTCAGCAAGCCGAGTCGCCAGGGCAGGCTGTTGTAGTCGCCGCCCGCGTTCGGGTCCATGCCTTGGTAGAGGTACTGCATCCGGCACGGGCTGATGGTGAGGGTCTGGTCGGTCATGGTGCGGACCATCTCGCCGTGGCTGATGTCCCGGGTCCAGGCGGTGCCGTTGAAGGTCACGTTGTTCGCCCGGGCGAAGGGGTTGCTCTCGCTCGCGGCCAGCGGAGTCCAGGAGCCGTTGATGCCGCCGGAGGTCCAGGACCGGAACCAGCGCCGGCCGTCCGATCCGATGGCCTCGACGATGAGCAGGTACTGGTTCTGTCCTTGGACCTTGTAGACGTTGGCGGCTTCGAACAGGTTGTTGCGGTTGGAGTCCTGCAGGGCGATGACGGTGTTGGTCATGCCGTTGGGGAAACTGGCCAAGGTGGTCTGGGAGCGGTACAGGTGACCGTTGTCGTCGGAGGAGAACAGGTAGCAGTTGGCGGAGTCGCAGATGACCCACATGTCGACCCAGTAGCCGTTGCCGATGTTCTGCCGGATGATGTCGGGCATCGCGGAGTAGAAGTCACGCGGCGCGCTCCACCCGTCGGGGTTGCCGATGTCGGGGTTGGTGGAGTACGAGGCGTTGCCCGTCTGGTAGATCAGGTACCACAGGCCCTGGGGAGCGAAGTAGAACACCTGGGGCGCGGCGCGGTAGCCGGCGCCGATGGGGGTGCGGTCCAGGTAGTAGTGGGTCGCGTTGGCGGCCTGGGACCAGTCGGTGAAGTTGAGGTACACCAGGTTGTAGCCGGAGGACTGGGCGGTGCTGGCGAACACGTGGTAGCGGCCGTTGTGGTACACCACCGTCGGGTCCTTGATGCCGGCGATGTTGTGGCTGGAGTCCGGCTTCGGCGAGATCAGCACGTTGCTCGAACTCCACCGGAAACTCGACGGCAGCGAGCCCCCGCCGGAAGTCGGTGTGGGAGTAGGCGTGGGGGTCGGAGTGGGGGTCGGGGAACCCGGGGTGCCGCTCCACGTCCATTTCTGGTTGTCGCCGTTCCAGCAGGTGTACATCTGGAGCAGGGTGCCGTTGGCGGTGCCGGCGTTGGAGGCGTCCAGGCAGAGTCCGGACTGTACGCCGGTGATGGTGCCGTCGGAGTTGACGCGCCATTTCTGGTTGTCGCCGCCCCAGCAGCCGTAGATCTGCACCTTGACGCCACTGGCGGTGCCGGCGGCGTCCAGGCACTTGTTGCCGTAGACCCGGAACTCACCCGCGGAGGTGTAGGTCCACTGCTGGTTGCTGTTGCCGTGGCAGTCCCACAGGGCCACCTGGGTGCCGTCGGTGGTGCTGGAGTTGGGGACGTCCACGCACCGGCCGGATCCCACCCCCCTGATCTGCCCGGAACCGCCACCGGGCGTCGTCGGCGTGACGGTCGGTGTGGGAGTCGGTGTGGGAGTCGGTGTGGGAGTCGGCGTCGGGTTGGGAGTCGCGGCGTTGAGTGCGTTCAGTACGGCGTCGTAGGCCGGTTTCTTGTTGCTGCCGCTGAACAGCAGCGGGGTGTCGCCAGAGCGCCAGGAGTCCTGGTCGCGGACGCCCCAGACGGTGATGCCGTTGCAGCGGGGGACGGCCAGGCAGTCGTTGGTCACCGCGGCGTAGGTGGAGGCCGAGGCGCCCTGGATGTCCAGCTCGGTGATCTGGACGTCGACGCCGAGGGCGGCGAAGCTGGAGATCGTGGTGCGGAAGTTGCTGTTGTAGGGGCTTCCGCTGTTGAAGTGCGCCTGCAGGCCCACGCAGTCGATCGGGACACCGCGCTGCTTGAAGTCGCGGACCATGGTGTAGACGCCCTGCGTCTTGGCCCAGGTCCAGTTGTCGATGTTGTAGTCGTTGTAGCAGAGCTTGGCGGCGGGGTCGGCGGCACGCGCGGTGCGGAACGCCACCTCGATCCAGTCGTTGCCTGTCGACTGCAGGTTGGAGCTGCGGCGGCCGCCGCCGTTGCCGTCGGCGAAGGCCTCGTTGACCACGTCCCAGGCGTAGATCTTGCCCTTGTAGTGGTTCATCACGCCGTTGATGTGGTCGATCATCGCCTGGCGCAGCGAGCTGCCCGACAGCGACTGCATCCACCCTGGCTGCTGGGAGTGCCAGGCCAGCGTGTGCCCGCGGACCCGCTTGCCGTTCTGCACGGCCCAGTTGTAGACCCGGTCCCCGTTGGTGAAGTTGAACTGCCCCCGGTTCGGCTCGGTGGCGTCGATCTTCATCTCGTTCTCGGCGGTCACCATGCCGAACTCGCGGTTCGCGATGGTGGTGTACGCCGAGTCGCCCAGCCTGCCCGCACTGATGGCGGTGCCGAAGTACCGGCCGCTCTGCGCGGCCGCCGCACCGAGCGTGCTCGCCGCGGCGTCGGCGGGAGCCGTCACCGTCAGCGCCGCGACCGTGCCGGCCACGCCCAGGGCGCCGGCGATCATGATCCGGAGGCCTTTGGCGAGCTGCCGGGTTCCAGACGAGGGTATGGCGTTCGTGCCCATGACTGGGTGCTCCATTAACTGGACAACGGAAAGCGAGGTCACGCGGGGAAACCCCGCGGAATCGACGCCGCTCCCTGTCACCGGGAACACACCACTGGGACGTCGCGGAGGGCGGGCCTGCCGTGTACCACCACCTGGCAGGAGGGACCGCCCCGAGGAGCCAGTGTGGAAACATCCCCGAAATGTGTCAAGGCCTACTGAATGTTTCGACGCGCTCCGCGATGCTCTCTCCGCGCACATCCCCCTCGGGCGCGCGTCTCGGCCTGGCACGGCTTCGCGCTCCGACCGTCACGACGGGGGCGGCGCAGGAACCTGAAACTTTCATCACATCGCCCTCACCGGTCAGGTGCGGCAACGCATGGAAACGTCAGATGAGCCGCGCACGCCCCTCACTCTTCTCCGACACGCGATGTGTCGTACTCTTGACGGCCCCTCCCGTCTCGTATTTGATCCGCTCCACCACCATCACGACCCGCTCGGCGAATTACCTAATGACGGAGGACAGGTTGTTAGCGCTCACAGATTGACTCTCGGCCGAAATCTCGTCCTCGGACGGTGCACCCATGGACAGACACCACGTCTGTGGATCCGATCCGCGGAGAGGACCCGGCCCCGACAACAAATCTGGATGTGCCAGACACATCAGGCGTCACATGGCTACTCGGCCGAGTCCCCTTTGATGAGGAGGCGGGCCGACCCCTGACAGGTCTCGCCTCGGTGATACTTGCCCCGCCGCACCACACCTCCAGGCAGAGAGAAGAGAGGAGTGCCCGGCGATCTAACAATGTTAGCGATCACATCTTGTGCTACAGCCCAATGTGGACGCTCCCGCGCCGGTGAGATCCCCCGCCGGAGAACGCGGCCGCCACACTCGACTGCCGAAATCGGCGACGACGCGAGCAATCCGATCCAGTCAACTGCCAAGGGCTCAGACATGCCGAGGACCACCTCTGGAACCATCGCCGTCGACTTCTCCGCCACTGCCGGCCCGCCCAGCCACCGCGCCTCCGGATGGACCTACGGCATGACCGAGAACGCGTCCGCACCCGCGGACTGCTTCCTCCGGGACCTGAGATTCCGGTACATGCGCGCCGGAGGGGCGCGGCTCGACCGTCCGGGCGGGTGGGTCGCGGGCAGATACGACCGCCGGTGGGACGCGACCCGGGCCCAGTTGCTGCGTACCAGGGCGCTGGGTGGTGAATTCATCCTGCTCGTCCACGATCTGTGGGGGGCGGACGGCTACAAGATCCCGCGGTTTCCCGGCGACGACGGCGACTGGACCGACTACGACACCTTCCTCAACCGTCTCATCGACGATGTGCGGGCCACCGGGACCCCGGTGCAATGGGACCTCTGGAACGAGCCCAACATCACGTTGTCCTGGAACCGGCCTCAGTCCCAGTACTTCGAGCTGTGGCGGCGTACCTACCGGCGGGTCCGGGCCGCCTTCCCGGCGCACCTGATCGTGGGCCCCAGCTACGCGTGCGTGCCGTCCGCCGCGAACATGTTCTGGAACCGGTATCTGGACTTCATCCGCGCCGACGACGTGATCCCCGACATCGTCAGCTGGCACTCCCTGCCGGGTGACCCGGTCGCGGATGTGACCGCGGCGAACGCCATGCTCGACGCGCGCGGTATCCCGCACCCGCGTCCGTACCAGATCAACGAGTACGCGATATCCCGTGAGCAGAATCCGGGTGGTGGCGCCTGGTACATCGCGCGCCTGGAGAGAGCCGGCGCCGACGGCCTGCGAGCCAACTGGGCTCGCGGAGGGAGCCCGCACAACGACCTCGCCGGCCTGCTCGTCCGCGACACGGCCGGCCGGTATCTCCCCAAGGGCGAATGGTGGGTCTACCGCTACTACGGCTCACAGACCGGCCAGATCGTGTGCGTGACTCCCGGCGCCTCGTACGACGCGTTCGCCACCGCGACGACCGCGGTCGCGCGGATCCTGGTCGGCGGCGGGGAGAAGGCCGGGAACGTCACGGTCGCCCTGCGGGGCCTGCACGCCACGCGCGGCATCGTGCAGGACGATCAGATCAGGGTGCTGGCTCAGCGCATTCCGTACAACTGCGGCTGGGAGGTCCAGGGCCCGGTCACCGTTCAGGACTCCGTCGTGTCCCTGTCGGGCGGCGGCACGACGGTCGACCTGCCGCACACCGACATCGAGGACGGCTTCACCGTCACGCTTCTCCCCCCTCGGACGATTGTTTCCCATCCGCCACCGCTCAGCGGTATCTGAGCCAGGGCGGCTCCGCCGCGTGTCCTGTGGTGACGACCGCCGGCCAGCGTCACGTCGTGAACTGGCGCCCAAAGTCCCTTTTCACTTAGTCTCATCCTCGGCGCGCCGGATGGATAGGATTCATTGTTGCCCATACACCTGGAACCTCGCGGGACCAGGTGAACCGAGCGTTACATATCTGACGTCCCCTCGGCCCGCACGACCAGCCATGGTGCCCACTGAGGCTGCACGCCGTGGCTGTGTGCATGTCGGGTGAGTAGCCCTGAGAACCCGCCGGCGGGCCGTGGAGCCGAGGTATGGATGAAATTCATCCGGCCCGCACGCCGCCTTGGATCCTCGACGAAGAAAGCAGGGTCATTCATGTCGGATTCAACGGAGTTCACGGCCGCTGAACTTGCCGCGCGGATCAACACCAAAATCCCGCACTCGGCGCGCATATACGACTATCTGTTGGGTGGAAAGGACAACTTCGCGGCCGACCGTGCGGCGGCCGAGCAGTTGGTCAAGGTGTCACCGGGAACACGAGAGGGCGTTCTGGCGCACCGCGCATTCCTCCGCCGGGCCGTGCACCACCTCGCCGCGGACGCGAAGATGGCGCAGTTCCTCGACATCGGCACGGGCATCCCCACTCAGGGCAACACGCACGAGATCGCGCAGAAGGCCAATCCAGAAGCCCGGGTCGCCTATGTGGACAACGACCCCATCGTCCTGGTGCACGGCCGCGCCCTGCTGACCGGCAGCCCTGCCGGGATGACCACGGTGATCGAGGCGGACCTCCGGCAGCCGAAGACGATCCTCTCCCACCCCCAGGTTCAGGAGGCCATCGACTTCGACCGGCCGGTGGCCCTCATCCTGGCGGGGGTCATGCACTTCATCACCGACGAGGAGAATCCTCACGACCTGGTCGAGGAGTACAAGGCCGCCGTGCCCTCGGGCAGCCGGCTGCTGCTGTCGCACATCACGCTCGACTTCGCCCCCAGCCTGAGCAATGAGGACTTCACCAAGCCCTACGACAAGAGCACCGCCCCCATGGTGCCCCGCACCCTGGCCGAGGTGGTGCGGTTCTTCGAGGGCTGGCACATGAGCGACCCCGGCGTGGTCGAAGTGGTGCAGTGGCGCGCGGACCGCGACCAGGCACCGATCCCGGGCGGCGGCCACGCCTGGGCGTACGGCGGCGTCGCCGTCAAGCCTTGAACGGGGCGGCCGGTCATGTCCCCCCGACTCGCTCCGCTGCCTCGCACGAAATAGGCACGCGGAAATGTTAGCGATCACAGCAGTAAAAACGGAAAGGTTGCTTCAGAGATGACAATCGAGGGAAAATGAAGCGGCAAACCAATCGACTCGGCGGCATCAACGTCACGACCGTGGTCTTAGCCATGGTCACAGCTGTTGTAACGACGGGGTCCATGGTCGTGGGCCCTGTGCCGGCGACGGCGGCGGCACTGAAACAGGTTACTGATTTCGGCCCCAACCCCGGCGATATCCAGATGTATCTTTACGTACCTAAGAACGTGTCACGCCACCCGGGCATCCTGGTGGCGATGCACGGCTGCAACGGCTGGGCTCCCAGCTTCCACCAGGACACGGAGTTCGCCTCGCTGGCCGACCGCTACGGCTTCATCGTCATCTACCCGCAGGGGAACAAGAGCGCCAACGGCCTGTCGAACTGTTTCGACGTGTGGTCGGACGAGGCCCTTCACCGCGGCCGAGGCAGTGACCCGGTGTCGATCGTCTCCATGGTGAACTACGTGGTACGACGCCACAACGGCGACCGGCGGCGGGTGTTCGCCACCGGCTTCTCCTCCGGAGCGATGGAGACCAACACCCTGCTCGCCACGTACCCGGACGTCTTCAGGGCCGGCGCGCCGTTCTCGGGTCTTCCCCACGGCACCCTCGGGCCCGGCGGCGGATGGGGCGGCAAGACGCCCCAGGAGTGGGGTGACCTGGTACGTGACGCCTACCCGGCCTACACGGGCCCCCGGCCACGTGTGATGAGCTGGCACGGCACCGTCGACTCCGTGCTGCCCTACACGATGCTGCAGGAGCAGGTCGAGCAGTGGACGAACGTGTTGGGACTGAGCCAGACACCCGTCTCCACCACCTCTCCGCAGCCCGGCTGGACCCGCAGGGTCTACGGCTCCGGGCAGGTCGAGGCGTACACCGTCGCCGAAGCCGATCACAATCTGCCGCTACCGGGGATGGCCGCTCACGCCATCCGCTTCTTCGGCCTGAACCACGCCCGGACGCCGTAGGCGCGGACGCCGTCGGGGCGCGGCCTGGCCGGCTACGACGTCGTCACGCCCGGAAAGTTTCAAGGCGTGTCGGGACGCAGGGCTCGTGCGCACATGGTGAGATGTTCCACCAACGTCTTGCGCATCGTGTCATCGATCTCCGCGAGCATGACGTCCTCGATGCCGTCGAGCAGGCGGTCGCATCGCCGAAGCGCGGACAGCCCTTTGCGGGTGAGATGGGCGCGCAGCACCCGTCCGCCGTCCGGATGCGGGTCGCGGCGGATCAGTCCGCGTTGTTCCAGGTCGCGGACGACGAGGTTCATCGCCTGCGGGGTGACGAAGGCGATGCGGGCCAGCTCTGCCGACGAGACTCCGTCGCGCATGCGCAGCTCGCTGAGTGCCATGTACTCCGTGGTGGTGACGCCGTCCCGGGCCAGCGCCTCGTCCAGACGGGCGCGGATCCGACGCTCCAGGCGGTACACCAGGTAGCTCAGTCGCGGTGTGGGCACGGTCGGCTGGTCGGCGCGAGGGGCACGGCGAGGGGTCACCAGGAGACGATAACGCGTGGTCCTCGGGCTGAAAGTTTCGCGACCCCTATATCAAGCTACTTGATAACAAGTAGCTTGATATGCAGCGTATAGAGGTTGTTTCCGGGTGTGGAACGGTGTGGCCCCGTACGGGGGAGCCTTGACCGCCAGGCGAGGCCACATCTATACCGGCTGCTTGTAAGGCCTCGTGAATCGGCGGCGCCGCGGCCCCGTGCACCAAGCAGAGAAACATTCCGACCTCAACAAAGGAGAGCGGATGAAGCGAGTCATCGCAATGCTGGGCGGCGCCTGCGCCGTGCTGCTGTCCGCTGTCGCGGCCCTGGTGTTCACACACCCCGCCGCCGCGGCCACGCTGACCGAGGTCACCGGCTTCGGTGCCAACCCCGGCAACCTGCGCATGCACATCTACGTGCCCGACAACAGACCCACCAACCCCGCCATCGTGCTGGCCATGCACCCCTGCGGCGGCTCCGGGCCCGGCTTCTACTCCTCCAGCGAATTCGCCTCACAAGCCGACCGATACGGCTTCATCGTCATCTACCCATCGGCGTCGAAGAAGGGCAACTGCTTCGACAACTGGTCCGAGGCGTCGAAGGTGCGCGGCGGCCAGACCGACCCGGTGTCGCTGATGTCCATGATCACCTGGGTCCAGCAGCAGCGCGGCGGCGACCCCAACCGGGTGTTCGCGACCGGCAGCTCCTCGGGCGCCATGATGACCAACGCCATGCTCGCGCTGTACCCGGAGGTGTTCAAGGCAGGCGCCGCGTTCATGGGCGTACCGTTCACCTGCTTCCCCAACGAGGCGGCCTACTCTCCCGGAGGCAACCCCGCGCCGTGCGTCAACATCAGCGCACAGCAGTGGGGCGACCGGGCACGCAACGCCAACCCCAGCTTCCGCGGACCCTGGCCGCGGATGCAGCTGTGGCACGGCACCAACGACAACGTGGTCGCCTACTCCGAACTGGAGGAGGAAATCAAGCAATGGACCAACGTCCACGGCCTGAGCCAGACCCCGACCTCCACCGACACCCCCCAAACCAACTGGAACCGCCGCCGCTACGCCGACACCACCGGCACCGTACGCGTCGAGGCCTACAGCATCCAAGGCGCCGGCCACTCCCTCCCCTCAAGCGGCATGGCCGCCAACGCCGTGCAGTTCTTCGGCCTCACCACTAACCCCACCCCCACCATCACCCCAACCGTCACCCCGACCGTCACGCCGACGGTGACCCCGACCGTCACGCCGACCGTGACCCCCACCGTGACGCCGACCATCACGCCGACCTCCGGCGGTATGTGCCGCGCGACCTACGTGCCCAACACCTGGAACAACGGCTTCACCGCCAACGTCACCATCACCAACACCGGCGCCACCACGGTCAACGGCTGGACCGTCACCTGGACCTGGCCCGGCAACCAGCAGGTCACCAGCGCCTGGAACGCCGGCATCACCCAGTCCGGCACGCAGGTCACCGCGCGCAACGTGTCCTACAACGGCACCATCGCCCCCGGCGCCCAGACGAGCTTCGGCTTCCAGGGCACCTACAGCGGCACCAACAATCCGCCTACCCGCTTCACCCTCAACGGCGCGACCTGCACCTAGACGTAGCCCCGTGAACCACACGGCAGTGGTGCGAGCCCACCTCCGGGCTCGCACCACCCAGGGGGAGGCGAAAAAGGTTTCAGAGAGCGAGTTCGCGCAGGACGACGTCCGCCAGCCTCCGGGCACGCGGGTAGTACTCATGGGCGAGCGTGTGGAAGACCTGCTCGGCCCGGATCGCCGGCCAGTCGCCGGGCAGGTGCTCGGTCGGCAGGTGGGGATCCTGGCGGACGAGTTGCAGCCAGTCGGTGTGCAGCAGCAGTTGCCGTGCGAGGTCGTCGGGTGCGGAGGAAAGCGGCCGAGGTACGTCCCACTGCGCGAGGAACGCGCGGTAGCGCCGGGCGATCTGCTCGATGTCGAACGCCTTGCTCACCAGGTCGGCGGCCTCGGTCGGCTTGAACGCCCTGGCGGTCAGCACGGTGACGTGGTCGCCCAGTTCCAGCGAGGCGAGGATGCCGGTGACGTCCCTCTCCCCGGGCGCGATCCACAGCCCGCTCTGCAGCAGGCCGAACCCTCCCCAGACGAGCCGGGAGCGCAGGTCGTGCCGCGTGCTGCGCCGGCTGTCCGGCAGCGAGAACCCGACGAGCGTCCACGTGCCGTCCCAGCCCCGGTTCACCGCGCCGGTCTCCCACACCCGCCGTCGCCCGTCCGCGAGGATCTCCGCGGCGTGCGGGGTGAGCCCGAAGTACACCCTCCGCCCCCGCCGGTGCCGTGCCAGCAGGTTCCGCTTCACCATGCGGGCGAGGGTCGAGCGCACTGCCTCCTCGGAGACGCCGAGCCGGGCGAATACGTCGATGACGCTTCCGGAGTAGACGGCCACGTCGCGACCCAGCACGTAGAGGCCGAGGAAGCTGAACATGAGGGACTGCGGGCGCACGGATGGCGCCGTCTGGTCGTCGTCGACGGCGAGTGTCACAGCAAAAGGGTACGGTTACAAAGTTGTGTGTATCTTTGACGATCGTCATATTTTCGCCATACATTCGGCATCGGTGCCGTCCGCTCCCGAGAGGTGATGTCCATGGCCCGCCCCCGAGGTACGCGGTGCGCCCGCACCGAAGGTCCCGGAGAGCCGAAATGGCGACCATGAACGTCGGCGAGCTGGTCGCGGTCGACATGCACACCCACGCCGAGGTATCCGCCGACGGGCACACCTCGCTGAGCCCGGAGCTGTTCGGCGCCTCCGAGAAGTACTTCAAGGAGCACCCGAGGCCGGCCATCCCCGAGATGGCCGCCTACTACCGCGAACGGAAGATGGCGGCGGTGGTGTTCACCGTCGACGCGGAGCACGCCACGGGACACCCGCGCATCTCCAACGAGGAGATCGCCGAACACTGCGCCGAGCATGCGGACGTGCTCATCCCCTTCGGCAGCGTGGACCCGTGGAAGGGCCGGGCGGGCGTCCGCGAGGCGCGCCGGCTCGTCGAGAAGTACGGCGTGCGCGGCTTCAAGTTCCATCCGAGCCTCCAGGGCATGTCACCCGGCGACCGGGCGGCCTACCCCCTGTACGAGGCCATCGAGGAACTGGGCGTGCCGGCGCTGTTCCACACCGGCCAGACCGGCATCGGCGCCGGTGTTCCGGGTGGGGGCGGGATCCGGTTGAAGTATTCCAACCCGATGCTGGTCGACGACGTCGCCGTGGACTTCCCCGAGCTGCGGATCATTCTGGCCCATCCGTCGTTCCCCTGGCAGGACGAGGCGCTGGCGGTCGCCACGCACAAGCCGTACGTCTACATCGACCTGTCGGGGTGGTCGCCGAAGTACTTCCCGCCGCAGCTCGTGCGGTACGCGAACACGCTGCTGAAGGACAAGGTGCTCTTCGGTTCCGACTACCCGGTGATCACTCCGGACCGCTGGCTGTCGGACTTCGACAAGCTGGAGATCAAGCCCGAAGTCCGTCCCCGGATCCTCAAGGACAACGCCGTACGCCTGCTCGGGCTGGGTGCGGAGGAAAGGACGACACGGTCATGACGACGACGGTGCACGGTCCAGGCGAGATCAAGGCGCTCGCCGGGACGGATCTCGGCCACAGCGGGTGGCTGGAGATCACCCAGGCCCGGATCGACGCCTTCGCCGACGCGACCGGCGACCGCCAGTGGATCCACGTCGATCCGGTGCGGGCGAAGGAAGGGCCGTTCGGCGGGCCGATCGCGCACGGATACCTGACCCTGTCCCTGGTCATCCCGCTCTTCACCGAGCTCCTCGACGTCCAGGGGGTGAAGATGAGCATCAACTACGGCCTGGAGAAGGTCCGCTTCCCCAGCCCCGTCAAGGTGGGTAGCAAGATCCGTCTCGCCGCCGTCGTCGTGGCGGTGGAGGACGTGGCCGGCGACGGCGTCCAGATGCTGCTCGACTTCACCGTCGAGATCGACGGCTCCGCCAAACCCGCCTGCGTCGCCCGCACCGTCTACCGGCACTACATGTGAGCGTCCACGGCCAGGCGTGATCCTTGCTCAGCCCATATTCGGCAGAGTATTGACGAACGTCAAAAAGATGCCTAATCTCCGGGGCCAGTAAGCGATGCTCGGCTCGCTTCCCAGACAAGGAGCTCGGTCATGCCGAACCTGTCAAGCACACCCCC
Organism: Sphaerisporangium aureirubrum; assembly: GCF_042658925.1. NCBI lineage: Bacteria > Bacillati > Actinomycetota > Actinomycetes > Streptosporangiales > Streptosporangiaceae > Sphaerisporangium > Sphaerisporangium aureirubrum. The sequence continues at coordinate 35,502 of NZ_JBHSRF010000039.1, read as the reverse complement.
CAACCGGATCCAACTCCGACGAGCGGTGGCGTCCAGCTTTGTGGGCAGCGTCGTCGAGTACTACGACTTCCTGCTGTACGCCACGGCCTCCGCGGTGGTCTTCAGCAAGGTCTTCTTCTCCGCGCTCGACCCGCTCACCGCCACGGTCGCCAGCTTCGGCACGTTCGCCACGGGCTATCTGGCCCGGCCACTGGGCGGGGTGATCTTCGGCCACTTCGGTGACCGGCTGGGCCGCAAGCGCATGCTGGTCCTGACCATGATCCTGATGGGCGTCGCCAGCGTGCTCATCGGCCTGCTCCCCACCTACGAGCAGATCGGGGTCCTCGCCCCCGTCGCGCTCGTGACGCTCCGGATCCTGCAGGGCATCGCCGTCGGCGGCGAATGGGGCGGCGCCGTGCTGATGTCCGCCGAGCACGCCACCAGCAGGCGCGGCCTGTGGGCGAGCTTCACCAACGCCGGAGCCCCCTTCGGCATGGTCCTTTCCACGGGGGCGCTCACCGTCACGGCCGCCGCCCTCTCCGACACGGCGTTCCTCAGCTGGGGCTGGCGGATCCCGTTCCTGCTCAGCGTCGTCCTGCTGGCGATCGGCCTGTTCGTCCGGCTGCGGGTCGAGGAGACCCCGGTCTTCGAGGAGGCCAGGGAGCGCACCTCCCGGGCGCCGCTGCTCGACGTGCTGCGCGACCATCCGAGGGTGTTGTTGCTCGGGGTGGGTGTCGGCCTGTCCGCCTTCGTGGCCCAGGGCACCCTCACCACCTACCTCATCGCCTACAGCGTGCGGACCGGCTTCACCCGGCAGACCGTGCTGAACTGCCTCACGCTCTCCTCCGCGCTCGCCGTCCTCGGCATCATCGGCTGGTCGGCCCTGTCGGACCGGGTCGGCCGCCGGCCGGTCGTGCTGACCGGCGCACTGCTCATGGCCGTGTACGGCTTCGTCCTCTTCCCGATGGTGGACACCGGCAGCACGGCCATGCTCGCCGTCGCGCTCGTGCTGGGCCAGTCGGTCCTCCACCCACTGATGTACGGCCCGCTCGCGGCGCTGTACACCGAACTCTTCGCCACCGGGAGCCGCTACACGGGAGCCTCGCTCGGGTACCAGCTCGCCGGGCTCGGCGCCGGTCTGGCCCCGCTGCTGTTCGCCCAGCTCGACGCGTCGGGCGGCGGCGGGACCACCACGATCTCGGTGATCATCGCCGCGTGCTGCCTGCTGACCGTGGTCTGCATGCTTGCCCTCCGCGAGACCAGCCGCCGCGACCTGACCTCGGTCCTCCCGGCCGTGCCGGTCCCCGGCGACGCGGCGGGCACGACGAAGCCGTCCTCGGTCTGACGGGGGCCACCGATGCTCAACGCCGGGCTGGGAGGCTGGCCGGCCCGCCGGGCCCAGATGAGCCCGGACCGCACCGCGTTCGTCTTCGCGGGCCGGTCGGTCAGCTACGCGGAGATTCACGAGCGGACGACGCGGCTCTCGTCACGGCTGCGCGAGGCCGGTGTGCGGGCCGGGGACCGGGTCGCCTACCTCGGCCCGAACCACGTGGCCTTCGCCGAGACCATGTTCGCCACCCATCTGCTCGGCGGGATCTTCGTCCCGCTGAACGCCCGGCTGGCGGCACCCGAGATCGCCTACATGCTGGACGACTCGGGGGCTTCGGCCCTCATCTACGCGCCGGAGACCACCGCCGTGGTGCGCGGCCTGACGAATCTGCCGGCCTCGCGCACGGTCGTGGCGCTGGAGTCGCCCGCGCCGGGTCAGCAGGAGTTCGAGTCCTGGTTGTCGGAGGGCGATCCCACGCCGATCGACGTCGCGGTGGCGCTCGACGACATCGCCCTGATCCTGTACACGTCCGGGACCACGGGACGTCCCAAGGGGGCGATGCTCAGCCACGCCAACCTGGTGTGGAACTGCTACAACATGATGATCGGCGTCGATGTGGCGAGCACCGAGGTGACGCTGGTGAGCGCGCCGCTCTTCCACGTCGCGGCGCTCGCCCAGACGCTGCTGCCGACCTTCCTCAAGGGCGCGAGCTCGGTGATCATGCCGGCCTGGGACGTGGACCTCTGCTACGACCTCATCGAGAAGCACCGCGTCACCTGGATGTTCGGGGTCACCGCGATGTTCGCCGCGTTCGCGCGGTCCCCGCGCTGGGCCGACGCCGACCTGTCCTCGCTGCGCACCCTCATGTCCGGCGGGGCGGCCATCCCCGTCGGGCTGATCCGCACGTACCAGGAGCGGGGCCTGGTCTTCTGCCAGGGGTACGGCCTGACCGAGACCTCGCCGGGCGCGACCTTCCTTGAGGCAGGCGAGAGCGTACGCAAGGTCGGCTCGGCCGGCGTGCCGGCGTTCTTCACCAACGTGCGCGTGGTGCGTCCCGACCTCACCCCCGTGGCGGCCGGCGAGCCGGGCGAGGTGCTCGTCCAGGGCCCGAACGTCACCTCCGGCTACTGGCGCAACCCCGAGATGTCCGCCGCCGCGCTGACCGAGGACGGCTGGTTCCACTCCGGAGACATCGCCACCCTCGACGACGAGGGACATCTCTACATCGTCGACCGGCTGAAGGACATGTACATCTCGGGCGGGGAGAACGTCTACCCGGCCGAGGTCGAGGCCGCGCTCTGCGAGCACCCGGCCGTCGCCGAGGCCGCCGTGGTCGGCGTCCCCGACGGCAAATGGGGCGAGGTCGGCCGCGTGTTCGTCGTCCCCCGCCCCGGCTCCGCCCCCTCCCCCACGCACCTGTGCGACTTCCTCCGCTCCCGCCTCGCGAAGTACAAGATCCCGGTCTACTTCGACTTCGTGGACGCGCTGCCGAGAACAGGCTCAGGCAAGATCCGGAAACCGGAACTACGCACGCGCCCCCTGTTCCCGCCCCCCTGCCGTGCCGAGCGCGACGCGGTAGGCCGTGAGCGTCTCGTCGGCCGCTCTGCTCCAGCTGAGGCTCTCCCGGACGAAGCTCTCTCCCCGGGCGCCGAGCGTACGGCGCAGCTCCGGGTCCGTCATGACCTCGATCACGACGCGGGCGATGTCGCCGGGGTCGGCGCTCCGTACGAAACGGACGGCGGGGCGGGCGGGGTCGCCGAGGAAGAGGCGTGAGAACCCGTCGCCGAGGATCGTGGGTCTGGCCAGGGCCATCGCCTCGGTGGCCACCAGGCCGAACGGCTCGAAGAGCGAGGGGAAGACGCAGGCGTCGGCCATCTCGTAGAACTCCAGGAGCGCCTTGCCGTCGACGAACCCGCCGGACGTCAGGACACGGCCGTCCAGGCCCGTCTCGGCGACGATCCGCGCCACACCCGCGTCGTCCCCCTCCCCCACGATCACCAGGCGCAGGCCGGGGACGGCGGGCGCGATCTTCCGCATGGCCTCCAGCAGCGGATAGACGCCCTTCTGCCGTTCGATGCGGCCGACGAACAGCAGCACCGGGTCCCCGGCGGCGATGCCGAGCCGGGCCCGCAGGGCGGCGGCTCCCGCGCGGAGCCCGTCGCGGTCGAACGCGGGGTCGGCGAGCACCCGTTCGTACGTGCCGCCGAGGCGCACGACGTCGATCGGCGTCCGGTCCCAGCCCGCGGCGGCCAGCTCCGCGCGCACCTCCGGGGTGGCGACGACGACCCGCCGGGAGATCCGCGCCAGCCACCGCTCGACGGCGGCGAACACGTTCAGCGGGTCGGTGACGGTGCGCTGCGCCGCGACGCCGTACTCGGTGGTGTGCACGTGGAAGACGACCGGCAGCCGCAGCACGTAGTGGCAGAGCAGTCCGCACAGGAAGTTCGTCGAGTCGTGCACGGCGACCAGGTCGGGCCGCCCGGCCCGGCCCGCACGGCGCAGCCGCAGGAAGTACCGCCAGTTGCTGACCACGACGTTCAGCGCGAGCAGGGCGAACTCGGCGCCCCGGGTGCGGTTGAGCCGCCGGCGGCGGCCGATGGCGCCGAGGACGCGGCCGAGCGGGCGGTAGACGGTGACGCCGTCGCCCCGCTCGTGCACGGGCTGGTGGCCGTCGTTGAGGGTGAAGACGGCCAGCCGGTGGTCGCGGGCCAGGTACGGCGTCATCAGCTCGGCGTAGCGGCCGAGCCCGGCGGTGATGTTCGGCGGGTACTGGTTGACGACGCAGGCGATCCTCATCGATCGGCCTCCTCTGTGAGTGGGGTGACCGCCACCGGGCCGTCCGCCCGGTACACCCGGCCGGCGGCGGCCGCCACGACGGCCACCAGGATGAGATTGCTCAAGGCGAACGCCACCAGCCCTCCGATCAGCCCCTGCCAGGCGATGCACACCGCCTGGCAGGCGAGCGCGGCGGGCGTCCCGGCGGCGAGGCAGGCGATGAACACCTTGGCGCCCCGCACCCCGTCCATCGACAGGGCGACGAAGTAGAGGTTGAAGACGGTGTGCGCGCCGATGCCCACGGCCGACAGCGCCATCAGCCCCACCGAGTACGGGTACTCCCTCCCCATCACGAGAAAGAACACCAAGCTGGCCGCGAAGGAGAAGACCGCCGTGGCCCCCGCGACGGACGGCGCGAGCCGCGCAATCCTCCGCATCAGGGCGGGCTTGGCCGTCGTGGCCAGCATAGGCAGCAGCACCAGGCCGATCCCGTCGGTGAACACCACGCCGAGCAGCCGCTTGGGGAAGCCGTTGTACAGGGAGTACACCCCGACGTCGGCCCGCCCGGCCCAGTGGTTGAGGAAGATCACGTCGACGCCGAAGAGCACGGCGGTGAACGTGGCGATGGCGGTCACGTACGCGCCGTGCCGGTAGAGCGACCTCGCGAGGGCCGGCGACCAGGAACGCGGCGCCACCTCGAACCCGGCCACGGCCACGACGGCGAAGACGAGGTTCGTCACGATGAGCGCGCCGAGATACACCTCGGCGTCCACGATCCCGAGCACGAGCAGGCAGTACGCCGAACCGGCCAGGTAGGCGACGGCGACGGCCAGCTTGAGCGCGGCCACGAGCCTGAACCTCTTCAGCCCGCGCAGGAAGCTCTCGGTGAGCTGGTTAACGGTCATCGACAGCGCCAGCGCCAGGCCGAAGGCGAGCGTACGGGTGTCGACGCCGAGCGCCGCGGTCAGCAGCGGCGCGGCCAGCATCCCGGCGGCGAACAGGGCCGTCCCGAGCACCAGCGTCGAGAAGAGCGCCGTCGTCACCAGGGCCGGCCGGTCCGCCGGTTCGGCGCGCGGCAGCTCCTGGAACATGACGTAGTTGAGGCTGGTGAGCATGGCGACGGTGGCGATCAGCGCGATCGACAGGACGAGGGTGAAGTGGCCGAACGCGGCGGCGCCGATCCCCCTGGCGATGACCAGCGTGGTGGCCGCCGCGGTGCCGCTGGCCAGGGTGCTCACGAGCGTGGGCCCGGCCGCCCAGCGGTGGCCCTCGACGGCCCGCGCGACGCGGGCGCGCACGTCCCCGGCCGGCCGGCGGCGCGTCACCGGGCCAGCTCGGCGTACGCCGCCAGGGTGAGCTCGGCCGTCCGTGCCCACGTGTACCGCTCGCGGACGTGAGCGGCGCCGCGCGCGCCGAGCCGGGACGCGGCCCGCCGGTCGTCCAGGCACCGCAGCAGCGCGCCGGCCAGCTCCTCCGGCGAGTCGTGCTCGCACCGGACCGCGCCGTCCCCCACCACCTCCGGGGAGTAGCCGGGGCCGACGACCACGGGCCGGGCCAGCGCCATCGCCTCGACCGCGACCAGGCCGAACGGCTCGTACGTGGACGGGAACGCGCACACGTCGGCGGCCAGGAAATGGGCGAACACCTCGGCGGAGCTCAGGAAGCGGTACCCGGCGATCACGTGGCGGCCTGCGCCCGTCTCGTCGATCAGCCGCGCCACCTCCGCGTTCTCGTCGGTGCGTGGAGCCTGCGCGCCGATGAGCACGATCCGCACGTCGTCGCGCTTCCCGGCGATCAGCGGGGCCGCCCGGATCAGTGTGCGGACGCCCTTGTGCGGCGACAGCCGGCCGGCGAACACCACGAGCCGTCCGTCGCCGCCGGGCAGGTAGCGGCGCCGGACCGCCTCGCGGAGCCGGTCGCGCTCGTCGCCGGTGAGACCGGCCAGCCGCGACAGCTCGGGGTCCTCGAAGCCGTGCGGGATGACCCGCAGCCGGCCGGGCGGCCATCCGCACGCCACGAGATCGTCGCGCATCCCGGCGCTCGGCACCACGATCAGGCATGCCATCCGCGCCTGGGCGGTCTCCAGCGCGGCGATGCCGGCCGCCACCGCGGATCGGCGCCGGGCGGGGGCGGCGTTGAGCTCACGGGTGTGGACGTGGAACACCACCGGGGTGCGGGCCAGCACCCGGCAGAGGATCCCGGCGACGCAGCCCATCCAGTCGTGCACGGCGACGACCGACCCCGACGGCCCGGCGCCGGCCCTGATGACGCGGGCCGCGACGCGCACGTTGAACACGAGCATCCCGATCACGCGGGCGACGCGCAGGACGGCCGCCGGCGCCCGGGTGACGCCCCCGGCGCGGCCCTCGGCCCGGCCTCCGCCGGGTGTGCGCACCCGGTGCAGCGTGACGTCGCCCATCCGCTCCGTCCGGGGCGCCACGTGCCGCGCGGTGGCCCCGAACACCTCGACGGGCGTGCCGAGATGCCGCATGGCGGCCATCATCCGCTCGGCGTACCGCCCGAGCCCGCCGACGACGTCCGGCGGCGCCTCGGCGCAGACGACGTAGACGGGGCGCGGCCGGGCCGTCAGCTCGCGCATCGGCCGCCGGCCTGCGTGTCTCGCAGGTACGCCTGCCGGGCGAAGTCGAGGTCGGCCTGGGTGTTGATGCCGCGCGCCTCGCCGGGGTCGTCCACCGGCACCACGGTCAGCGGCCGTCCGGCGGCCCGCGACAGGCAGGGAAGGAACGGCAGGAAGTTGACCTCGCCGGTGGCGGCGCCCGGGGTGGCATCCCGCAGATAGCGCGTCCACTCCTCCCGCAGCCCGTCCGTGCCGAGGCAGAACACGCCGACGTCGCTGAGCCCGCCGGGGCGGCACTCGTCGCCCTCGCGCGACTGCCGCACCCGTACGAGCGCGGAGCCGGCGATCTCGTACTCGACGTACGGATCCGCCATCGGCACCAGCGGAATCGTGAGCCCGGCCCCCCGGTGGGCGGCCACGACGCGGCGGACGGTCGCCGGGGACAGGTTCGCCTGGTCACCCCAGACCACGAGGATCGCGTCGTACGGCTCCCAGTACGGGGCGGCGCCGAAGATGGCTCCTCCCATGCCGGTCGGCTCGTCCTGGACGCTCACCGAGACGGCGCCGCTCCCGATCTCCTCGGCCGCGAGGTCCCGGAACGGTGCCTCGCCTTCGGGGGAGACGACGACGTGGACGTGCTCGACCCGGGGCCGCAGCCGCCGGTGGAGCAGGTGCCAGACGGTGACGCCGCCGGCGATCTCGACCATGATCTTCGGGATGCCGAAACCGAGCCGGGTGCCACGACCGGCCGCCGGGATCACCGCGCAGACGCGCTCACTCACCGCTGCTCCTGGTGGAAGAGGGACACGATCTCGTCGAGGTCCGATACGGCGATCGCCCCCGCCGCGGGCTCGGCGCCGTGGACCTGGAGCGTCACCAGCCCGGCGCCGACCGCGGACGCCACCCCGTGCGCGGAGTCCTCCACGGCCACGGCGCCGGCCGGGTCGACGGCCCAGCGACGGCAGGCGTACGCGTAGAACAGCGGATCGGGCTTGCTCACCGGGACGTCGTCGCTGGTGAGCACGGCCCGGAAGTAGCCGCCGAGGGAGCAGGCCGCCAGGACCCGCTCGACCGACCCGCGGCTGCCGCCGGTGACCAGGTACACCGTGCGACCGTCCTCCGTGAGGCGCTCCAGGAGGCGGCGGGCGCCGGGCAGCACGGCGACCGCTCCCGCCTCGGCGTACTCGCGGTAGAGCCGCTGCTTGCGCCGGGCCAGCCGCCCGGCCGCGACGGGGTCGCCGGGGACCAGGTGCGACGCCACCTCGGCGGTGCTCGCGCCGGCGTGGGCGGCGTACCGGAACGAGGCGAGCGCGCCGGGCGCGATCTCCGTGATCGCCTGGCGGAACGCGGACTCGTGCGCCGGGCACGAGTCCACGAGCGTGCCGTCGAGGTCGAACAGCCAGGTCCGGCGGCCGGCGACCTCACCGGCCCGCGACGGGGTCACTCGGCTCCCGCCAGTGCCGCCTCGCCGCAGATGGCCGTCAGGGCGTCGACCGTGCTGCGTCCGCCGTGCACGCCCGGACGGCCGGGGTCCTCCAGGTCGGCCGTGACCCACCGCGCCCCGGCCCACTCGCCGCAGTCGATCACGGCTCGCGGCACCGGGGGCACCGGCGGCAGGCCGTCCGACGGCGGGACGGGGCGGGGACACAGGACATGGGTGACGGTGCGCCGCTCGTTGCGGGGGTCGCCGAGGTAGGTCAGGGTGAGGTCGACCAGATCGGGCGCGGTCAGCCCCTGGATGTCGTGGTCGTCCCGGGTGTTGACGACGAACACCTTGGCCACGGCCCGGCTCGCCGCGATCGCGTCCGTGACGCCTGGCGTCAGGTAGCTCGGCAGCAGCGACGAGTGCGGGGTGCCCGGCCCGTACACGAGCAGGTCGGTGTCCCTGATGGCGTCCAGCGCCTCCGGGCTCGGCGTGACGTCGGCGCGGTGGCGGGCCAGGACCTCCCGCACCCCCGCGGCGGGCAGCGCCTCCAGCTCGGCCCGGCACCGGGGGCCGATCGGCTGACGGAGCAGGAACAGGTCGGTGATCGCCTCGTCGTCCTGCGGCGCGACGATGTCGGCCTCGTCGGCCAGGAGGCGGCCGTCCCGCTTGAGCGCGGCGAGGAAGGCGTTCTCGCCGCCGGTCACGTTCAGCAGCCGGACCGGGGAGCCGAACGTGCGGGCGCAGGAGCGGACGGCGGCGTTGAAGTCCTCCCCCGTGCGGAGGTACGCACCGGCGAACACGAGGTTGCCGAGCGCGCAGTCGGACAGGTCGATCCCGTACGGCTTCGCGCCGAGCCGGCGCGCGAACAGGCGCAGGTCCCGCGTGATCTCCTCGCGCGCCTCCGGCCGCAGCGCGTCGAACGGCGTGCCGGACGGCGGACGGCCCGCGCGCCGCCCGGACGAGGCGATCTCGTCGATGAGGTCCCCGAGGCGCTCCGGCGTGATCCCGGCCGGCAGGCGATGTTCGAGGACGGACATCAGCGCGGCCTGCTGCGGATCGCCGCGGTCGAGGTGGAGCAGGCAGTTCTTGCGGAAGTCGGACGGCCCGAGCATCCCCGGGAGGTAGCGTCGCAGCGCGCCGGTGGACAGCCCGTTGTCGTACCCGTTGATCACCAGGGACAGGCCGAGCCCGGGGATGCTCAGCAACCTGCGCGCGATGCTGGCCCCGCCGCGCCCCCCGCTGAACATCGTGACCGCGCTCAGGGGGCGTGGACGAGTGCTCATCGGGTTTCCTCCGTCACACGGGACTTCACCGGCCGCGGCGGCGCCCCCGGCGCGCGCAGCACGCCCCGGCGCAGCAGCCAGTTGCGGTATCCCACGTAGCCCACGAACAGGGCCCGGTCCCGCGCCCCCTTCCAGAATCGCCACCCGCGACGGCCGCCGCCGCGCTCGCGGTGCTCGATGGGAAGCTCCATCCAGGTGTGGCCCAGCTCGGCGACCCTCGCGGTGATCTCCGTCGAGCAGTTCATCCCGCCGGACTCCAGCGGCAGGGCGCGGAACAGCGGGCCGCTGACCACCTTGAAGATCGAGTTGAAGTCGCGGTAGCGGGTGCGGAGCAGGGCGTTGCTGACCGCGCCGCTGGCCGCCGATCCCCACCGGTACGGCAGGCCGTCGGCCTTCCTGATCCGGGCGCCGGAGAAGGCGAGCACCTCACCGGCCTGGATGCGCGGGATGAACGCGTCGAGATTGGCTATCGGGAACTGGCCGTCCGAGTCGAGCAGCACGACCCAGTCCAGCCGGGTGCGGGCGATCGCGGCGGCGATCGCGGCGCCCGCGCCCCGATTGCGGTCGAACGAGACGACGACGAGCTCGGGGCAGTCGGCCCGCAGGGCCGCGAGGATGGCTCCGGTCGCGTCGGTGCTCCCGTCGTCGCACACGACGATCTCCCACGTGCCGACCGCCGGGTGCCGCTCCAGGTAGTCGCGCCACTCCGTCACCGCCGCCGCGATGGTGTCCGCCTCGTTGTACGCGGGCGCCGCCACCGAGATGTCGACGGCGCGGGCCCCGGCATGCGTGTTCGGCAAATCTCACCTCCCGGAAGGGCTTCGGATGCGGGTGTGACGGCCATGACGAGACGGGCCGCCGGAGCCGGTCACCGGACCGGCGTGAGCTCCCCGGCCCCCAGCAGGCGGGTGATCCAGCGATCCAGGGGAAGCAGGTTGATCCCGGCGACGACCGGAACGTGCGCGAGGGCGAACAGGATGGTCGCGCCGAACGAGATCGGGCCGCCGGTGATCAGGTTGATGTGGGGCGCGTCGATGACCTTGGGGATGGCCACCGGGTTGGCGACGAACCACATGATGTCGAGAAACCCCGAGAACAGGATGACGACGCCGGTCGCCATGATTTTCAGGCAGCGGCCCGGACTGCCGCCCCCGATCCGGTAGGCGGCGGCGACCGTGAGGACGATCGCCGGATAGAGCAGCAGATAGAGGTGCGTGTAGAAACTGTCGCCCAGCGCGCGTGCGCCGTCGCCGAAATAGAACCAGCTGATCCGCGGGATCAGGTAGCCGGTGAAGAAGACGAACGGGATGTAGACCAGCCACTGCAGGCGCGGCGACACCCACGGGAAGAACGCGATGGCCACGCACAGGCAGGCGAACGCGAACAGCTTGGCCACGAGCTCCCACGCCGTCTGGATCTCCCGAGCGTGGGGGGTGGCCAGCCACACGAAAGCGGCACCGGCCGCCCCGGCGACCAGGGCCAGCCACCACAGGTGCCGGACCCATCGGCGCCGCCCGCGGAGGACGATGTCGGGGACGCGCCCGGGCCGACTCGTGATGACGTTCCCGTCCAGGAGCGACCCGGACGGCGGGCTCTCGTCACGTGCCGTCATGGAGAATCGACACCTTTCCTCCAGACGACGGGCGATGCGGGATGATTCATGCGCTCGGGCCGTACGCCGCGGGAGCGCTCCCACTCAGTATGGCAGCAGCCTCTCTAATAGCGCCTAAGTATATGAAAATGGGACCTCTCTTTCCTCGCCATCTTCAAGGCGGATTCAGAGATACGCGCGAATGCCCAGGTGGACCGTTATAAGGAATTCGACTTCCGAACGTATTTTCTAAGCAGGGAGGCCAATATGTGAGCCCATCTCATATAAAGCGTCCCCAACTCGGCTTTCGGACAATTCGTCGTGCGATTCGTAAGAGGGTGCGCTTCTCCGCCCCGGGCCCCCGGGAGCACCCCCCCGAGCACGAAAGCCTCCGCGACGGCGAGTCGCGGAGGCCCTGTGCGAGATGGCAGCGTCACGGCCCGGTAGGGCCCTGTGTCAGCTGCGCAGGCTCCACTGCTGGTTCGTGCCGCCGTTGCACGACCACAGGATGAGTTTCGTGCCGTTGGCGCTGGCGCCGCCGTTGGCGTCGAGGCACAACCCGGACTGCACACCGGTGATGGTGCCGTTTGAGTTGAGGTTCCACTGCTGGTTGGTCTGTCCGTTGCAGTCCCAGATCACTACCTGGGTGCCGTTCGTGGTGCCCCTGTTGTAGGCGTCCATGCACTTGCTGCCGAAGACCTGCAGCTGCTTGCCCGACGTGTACGTCCACCGCTGGTTGGTGCCGCCGGCGCAGTCCCACAGCTGCGCCTGGGCGCCGTTGGTCGCGGTGCCGCCGGTGATGTCCGCGCATCGACCCGACTGGCCACCCACGATCATGACGTTCTGCTGGCCGCCCCCGCCGCTGTTTCCTTGCCTGACGAGCGATTTCGACTCAGCCGATCGATTCCCCTGGGCGTCCACGACATAGAGCCGGTACTCACCGGTCGACGTCGGAACGGCTATGGAGGTCGCGGTTCCGCTCGCCCTGGTCATCGTGCTACCGGCGACGAAGGAGGTCGTACCGTAGGGCGCCAGCCATACCGACTTGCTCGCGTCGCCGGTGCTCCGGATGGGAATCGATGTCACACCGGTGCCGACGAACGTGCTGGCAGGCAGGACGTAATCCGGCAGAGAGAGATTGCTCTGGGGGATGATGTTCCTGTACGCGTCCTCAAGCCCGGAGTTCACGGCGATGCCATAGGCCTGCGACGGCCAGACATAGTCGGAGGACACGAGGATGTCCTGGACCGTGCTGTTCGGCAGGTTCTTGTTGGAGACCTTGTTGATGGGGCCGTACGTCTGCGTGATGCTCAGGTCGTGCTTACGCCCGAAGTCGTCGGAGTTGATGAGCCACGTGACGTTCTTGTCCACGCTCAGGACGTTGTCGCGGAACGTCATGTACGCGGAGCCCTCGTCCGGGTGGAGCCCGTACTTGTGGCCGGACGGGACGCCCTGCAGATAATTGTTGGTGATCGTGGTTCCCGGCTGGCTGCCCAGCGTGTAGATGGGAGCCGTATCGCTCAGGCGCTGCACCGTGTCGATGATGTGGTTGTAGCTGATGGTGTTGTTCTTCGCCGTGGTGGTCGGCCGGTTGGGCGCGATCGAGCCTGACGATCCGTCGAAGTTCCACCACCCCCAGCCGAGCGTTATACCGGACCACGGGGTTTTCTCGATGCGATTGCGCTGGATGGACAAGCCGTCGGCGAAGTACGCCGAGATGGCGCTGTGCCCGTTGAACAACACAGCACTGTCGTAAATGTAGTTGTTCTTTATCTCGATGTTCTTGGGTGCTCCCTCGACCTGAGCGGAATACTTCTCGCGATTCGTCGAGGTGTAGTCCCCGATGTAGACATGCTGGGGATGGCCCACGGTGACCGCGGATCCGGCGATGTCGTTCAAGTAGTTCCCGATCAACTGCGTGTTCACCACGTCGTTGACCATGTTGATGCCGTCGACGCCGGTGTGCTGTATCCGGTTGTTCTGCAGGACCAGCCCGTCGGCGTTCTCGATCTGAATGATGCCGGGCGCCACGTCGACGTTGCGGTAGTAGTAGGCGTGGAAGTTCTGCTTGGCATACGCTTGTGCGCCGAGATTGCCCTGCTGGGCCTGCTTGAACACCGAGCCGGCCACGTTGAACAGGTTCCAGTCGGAGTGCTGGACCGTGAGGCCGGAGAATGTGATGTTCCGGGCGCGGCTGCTCGTGGAGGTGCCGGCGACCTTGAGAAGGGTGGACACGTTGTTCGGCGCGAAAACCGCCGCGGTCGCCATGTCCTCGGAGCCTGCCTTGTAGTAGTACAGCGTCCGGCTCGTCTTGTCGAAGAAGAACTCGCCCGGCGTGTCCAGGAACTCGTAGGCGTTCATGAGCTTGTGGGTGCCGCCGATCTGAGCGTTCCCGTTGAAGGCGCCTTGGGCGATGGCCGCTCCCGGCTGCTGGAACAGAGCGATACGGTTCGAGCTGTCAGAGGTGACCTGCCGGACCCCCACGATGGCCGTGGTCCAGGTCGTCCCCGTTTCTATCTCGATGTCGTCCTGATTGCCGGCGATGGCGGGGAAGTCACCGAGACCGTACTTCGCTCCCGCGCACTGCGAACCCGATTCCCATGCCCAGGACGCCTGCCCCGCCGTGATGTTGTAGCTTCCGGAGCACCCCGCGGAGCTTATTGTCTTCGAAGCCATGAACGCTCGCTTGTCGTTGACATAGAGCGCGCGGAGCTTGTTGCCGCGGTTCAGCGGGGCTTTCCAGATGTTGCCGCTGTGCTGGGTCCAGCCGGTTACCTGAACGCCTCCGCTGAGGATCGGCACCTCGTTCTGGTACGCGGCGTATATGACCCGGTAGCCATTCGTGCCGGAGTCGGCCGACGTGAAGTCGATCGTACTGCCGACCGGATAGTTGCCGCCGCGGAGATACACGTAGATGTCGCCGGTCATGTTGGCGTTCACCGTACGGACGACGTTCCTCGCGCCCTGCAGGGTCCTGAACGGTGCCGTGATCGTTCCGGGGTTGGCGTCGTCACCGCCGGGGGCGACGTAATAGGTCGCCTGGACCGCTGCCGAGGCCGGGCTCTCACCTGCGAAGGCCGGCAGCAACACGGCGGCGACGAACACCGCGAGTGCTGCCAGCACTTTCCCAGTGGTGGACAAGGCTGACTTCACGCTCTGTTCCTTTCGCTGTTGCGAGCAGAGTGTTCGCCGACCATCACCCGCCGTAGCGGAACGCGTCGGGGCGGCCGGTGCGCACCTCCGTGGCAGGCATGGCGTTACCATTTTGTGACGTCATAACATATGACGTATGCCGACTGATGTTTGGGAGTAATGTCGCATTAACAGGGGTGTCTCGCAACAGTCGTATGGAGCCGAGGGGATCCCTGCCGGATCGGCCCACGTCCCGGGCAGGTCGAGAGAGGAAACCGCTCACATCAGCAGTGGTGGATCACACTGCCGCTGTAACTTTCACGGCGAGTGTGATCACACTCGCGGGTCCACCCGGGCGTGACCACGGGCGGAGCGGGCGCGGATCGCCGAGGGCGGGTCAGCGGGAGGCGGGGAGGCCGTCGCCGACGACGCCGCCGAAGATCTCGTCGCGCACGGTGGCCAGGGCCAGGTCCATCGCGCCGGCGAGGACCGGGTTGCCTGCGAGGGCCGACAGGCGTACGCGGGGGTGGGAGTGGGTGAGGGCGTGCAGTTCGCGCTCGATCAGGTCGCGGAGGTGCTCGCCGCCCGCGGACATCAGGCCGCCGGCGAGCACGATCAGGCCGGGGTCGACGACCGACGCGATGGCGGCCAGGCCCACGGCGACCCGGGCGGCCACCAGGCGGAGACCGGCGCCCGCCTCCTCGGCCGCCCGGCCGGTGCCCTGCTCGGCGAGGGCGGCGGCGGCCGTCACCGCTAGCCGGAAGTCGGGGGCGTCCACCCCGTAGGTGCGCAGCAGGTCGTGCACCGCGGGGCCGCCGACCAGGGCCTGGTAGCCGTGGCGGCCGAATCGGCCGGCGTCGCGGGCCGTCGCGGCGCCGGGGGCGGGCATGTAGCCGACCTCGCCCGCGCCGCCGGAGAAGCCCCGGTGCAGCCGGCCGCCGATCACCAGGGCCGCCCCCAGCCCTTCGTCGGCCCACAGCAGCACGAAGTCGGGGCAGCCGGTCGCCGCGCCGCGCGCCTGCTCGGCCAGGGCGACCAGGTTGACGTCGTTCTCCACGGCGACGGCCGTGCCGAGCCCGGCGGTCAGCGTGGGCAGCAGGTCGGGGATCCGCCAGCCGGGCAGGTCCTCGTCGGTGGCGTAGCACAGGGTGCCGGTGGTGGGGTCGACGGCGCCCTGCACGCCGATCACCACCCGGCGCAGCGGTCCCGGCGTCCCGGCCCCGGCGATGGCCGCCCGGAGCCGGTCGATCAGCGGGCCGGGCGGGCCGCCGGGGGCGGGGAGGGTGTGCTCGCCGCGGATCTCTCCGGTGATGTCGGCCACCTGGACGCCGATCCGGTCCTGCGTGACGTCGAGGGCGGCGACGTACGCTGCGGCCGGGTTGATCCGGTAGGTCTCCGCCGTACGGCCGGGCTGCCCCGCCCTGACCCCGTCGCCGACCACCAGGCCCGCCTCCTGGAGGCGGGCCAGCAGCTGGAACGCCGTCGGCTTGGACAGGCCGGTCAGCTCGCCGATCTCGGGCCGCGTCAGCGGTCCCCGCTCCAGCAGGACCCGGAGGGCGGTGCGATCGTTGATCGCCCGCATCAGGCTCGGTGTCCCGTGCAGGGGAGCCCTCACCTCACCTCCCGCGACTGCGCTCACCGCGACATCAAGGTCATGGCGTACAGCGCGACCGCCGCGAAGTCGTCGGCCGGCTCGGACGCCTGCCAGGAGCGGACGTCGTCCACGAACCGGCTCCCCCGCCCGGTGAACTTCTCGTACCGGTCCACCTCGTCGGCCGGGCACGGCGGCATCTCGTCGAAGCGCTCGCCGAGGCCGTCCTCGAACAGGTCGGCGCTGTTGGGACCGTTCACCACCGCGCCCACGGCGGGCTTGCCGGTGATGCTGGCGATCTGGTGGTGCGGGCAGGCGATCGAGTTGTCGCCGACCTCGGCGACGAACGACACTCCCCACGCGTTCGCGCCCAGCGCCCAGTTCCGCTGGCCGGTGCCGAAGGCGTCGTAGGAACGGTCGCCGGTCACCGACCGGTACAGCCGCGAGGTGGCGGCCAGGCCGAAGGCGTGCGGCACCGAGTCGAACTCGTCGTAGCCGGCCCCGGCGCGGAAGGGGTCGGTGGCGGCGCGCCGGGCGCCGATCTCCAGCTGCGCGCGCAGCCCGGCGACCAGGTCGGCCTCGGACACGGCCAGGCCGCTCGCCCCGGCCCAGCGCATCGCCTTGACGAGGTCGACGTGCGCGAGGGCGCTCACGTCGTACAGGTTGAACGTGTCGCCGGTCTCCTCGCCGAGGTACTCGGCGGCCCAGTGCGCGGCCTCGGCCAGCCACCGGCCGGCGCGCGGGTCGCCGAGGCGCTGCGCGGCCAGGGCGAGCTGCGCGCCGCCCAGCTCCATGTCGTCGCGCCAGACGCTCTCGGGGTAGAAGGCGTGCGGGAGCGAGGTCACGAGCTGCCCTACGCCGGTGGTCTTCGCCATCGCGTAGACGGAGGCGGCCTTGGCCAGCAGCTCCTTGGCCCGCTTGATGGACGGCTCCAGCTGGGCGGCGAGCGCGAACGCGGCGGCGGTGCGGCCGGCGAGGTTCGGGCTGATCGGCTTGCCGGGGGCGGCGGCGCGGAACACCGGCCGGTGCCGGATGAAACGGTGCCCCTCGCCCGTGTCGCCGTCGTCGGCCTGCGGCAGCCGCCAGACGTCGTGGTCGCCGTAGAAGGTCTCCGCCTCGTTGCCCGCGCCGATGCCGACCTGGATGTAGAGCGTCTTGGTCTTCTCGTCCCACATCTTGTCGAGGTACCCGAGGCCGTGGGCGGCCTCGGCGCGCAGGTGCGGGACGTACGCGCCGTCCCGTTCGGCGGCCCACAGCAGGGTGTCCACGTAGGAGAGGATGTGGGTGAACTTGAGGTAGTCGCCCGCGTCGAACCAGCCGCCCTCGACGTCCACCGGGCCGCCGATCCTGGTCAGCCCGCCCTTGATCTGGTCGGTGTCCGGGCCGGTGAACTCCGGCCAGTCGTAGACCGAGGCGGCCCGGTCGTTCAGGTGGCTCGGCCCGCCCCGGGCTCCCGCGCCGTCGCGCTGGAGGCCGAAGAAGTCCACCACCTTGCGGGCGGGGGCGGCCAGCAGCCCGGCGGGGGCCACCTCGAACTCCGGCGAGGTCACCGCGCCCACCTTGACGCGGTAGGCGCCGGGGGTCCGCAGCCGGGTGAGGTCCAGGTCGAGGACGTGCGGGTAGCGGGTGTTCCAGGAGCCGAGGTCGCGGCCGGTCGTACCGCTGAGGACCGTACGGCCGCGGCGGTCCACCACGCTGAAACGGCCGGCGGATGCCGTGCCAGCCTGCGCGGTCATCAGGTAGGCGTGCTTGGCCTCGGCCGGCGCGAAGCCCACCTGGTCCACCCGGATGAAGGCGGCGGGGGCGGCGTGCGCGGGGGCGGCGGTCGCGAGCCCGGTGGTGAGCGTCGCCAGCGCGAGGGCGGCGGGAATCAGCCTCTTCATCTGCTCCTCCTGAAGTGGTCACGGACTCGGTGGCCGGCGTTCTCCGCCGCGCCGAGCAGGTCCAGGCCGGCCAGAGCCGCGCCCGCCACGGGGGGCAGGGCGGCGACGACCAGGTCGGCGCGCGGCGCGGCCGTGGCGAGGCCGGCTTCGATCCGGCCGAGCATCATACGGTGCCCGGCGGTGAGCACCCCACCGCCGAGGACGACCTCGGCGGAGGTGTCCAGCAGGTCCAGGCGGCGCAGGCAGACCTCGGCCATCACGACGACCTCCGTGGCCTGCCGTTCGACCAGCGCGGTGGCGGCGGCGTCGCCGTCCGCGGCGACCGCGAACAGGCCCGGCACCAGCTCGTGCAGCCGGGCCCGGTCCAGCTCGCCGAAGTGCAGGGCGAGCACCAGGTCCGTCACGCCTGCCACGCCGAAGTGCGACGTCACCAGGCCGGCCAGCGCGGTCGCCGGGCCGCGGCCGTCCTCGGCCCGCGCGGCGTGCCAGAGCACCTCCTCGGCCAGTTCCTCGCCGCCGCCCCAGTCGCCGCTCACCCTGCCGAGCGCGGGGAAGCGCGCGGTCTCACCGGTGGGTGAGACGCCGGCGGCGTTCATCCCCGCCCCGCACACCACGGCGACACCCCACGGCCGGGAGGCGCCCGCGCGCAGCACGGCGAAGGTGTCGTTGGCCACGGTCACCTCCTTGGCGCAGCCGCGCGCGGTGAACTCCACGCGCAGCGCCGCCTCCTCGGCGGGGAAGTCGGCCCCCGCCAGGTAGGCGCACATCGCGTCGGCGTACGGCGGGGCCGCGCCGCCGAGCAGCGCCCGCGCGGCCTGTTCCACCACCTCGGCCGCCGCGGCGACCCCGACGCTGTGCGGCACGAACGGCCCGGCGCCGCCGGTGGCGAGCACCGTGCCGTCCTCCGCCACCAGCGCGAGGTCGGTCTTGCTGTTGCCCCCGTCGACCGCGAGTACGGTTCTCACTCCGCGGCCGCCCAGGGCAGGTGCGGACGGTTGGCCTCGACGAGGAGGCCGGTGAGCTCCGCGGCGAGGTGCTCCTGCCCGACCAGCGGGTGAGCCAGCAGGGCGTCGCGCACCCGGCCGGGCCCGCCGTGCAGGGCCGCCCGGAGGGCCAGCTCCTCGTACGCCGACACGTGCGCGATCAGCCCGGCGTAGAGCGGCTCGACGGGCTCGACCGGCAGCGGCGCCGCGCCCGCGGCGGTGATCCGCGCCGGGACCTCGATGACCGCCTCGTCGGGGAGGAACGGCAGGGTGCCGTCGTTGCGCGCGTTGACGACCTGGACGTCGCCGCGGTCGCCGGCCAGCGAGGCGATCAGCGCGACCGCCGCCTCGGAGTAGAAGGCGCCGCCGCGCCTGGCCAGCAGCTCGGGCTTGGTGTCCGCCGCCGGGTCGGCGTAGATCCCGAGCAGCTCGGCCTCCATCGCCGCCACCTCGGCGGCACGCGACGGCGAGACCCGCTGCTCGGCCACGACCAGGTCGTGGGCGTAGAAGTAGCGCAGGTAGTAGGACGGCACCGCGCCCAGCCGCTCGACCAGTTCCAGCGGCAGGCCGATGTCGGCGGCGATCTCCTTGCCGTGGTCGGCGAGCAGCCTGGGCAGCACGTCCACGCCGTCCAGGTGGACCGTCCGCTCCCAGGTCAGGTGGTTGAGCCCGACGTGGCCGAGCGACACCCGGGCCGGTTCGACGCCGAGGTGCGCGGCGAACCGGCGCTGGAACCCGATCGCCACGTTGCACAGGCCGATCGCCCGGTGCCCGGCGTCGAGCAGCGCCCTGGTCACGATGCCCACCGGGTTGGTGAAGTCGACGATCCAGGCGTCGGGGGCGTGCCGCCGTACCGTGTCGGCGATCTCCAGGACCACCGGCACGGTCCGCAGTGCCTTGGCCAGGCCGCCGGCGCCCGTGGTCTCCTGGCCCACGCAGCCGCACCGAAGCGGCAGCGTCTCGTCCACCTCGCGGGCGGCCTGCCCGCCCACGCGAAGCTGGAACAGGACGGCGTCCGCGCCCGCCACACCCTCCCGCAGGTCGGCGGTCGCGGTCACGGCCGCGGGATGCCCCGCCCTGGCGAGCATCCTGCGCGCCATGCCCGCGACCAGGGCCGTCCGCTCGGCCGCCGGGTCCACCAGCGCGATCTCGGTCAGCGGCAGCTCGTCCCGCAGCCGCGCGAACCCGTCGACCAGCTCAGGCGTGTACGTCGAGCCGCCCCCGATCACGGCGAGTTTCAACCCTTGACTCCCGTCAGAGTGACGCCCTCGATGAAGACCCGCTGGGCGAAGAAGAAAACGATGATCACCGGCGCGGTCACCAGCAGGGTGGCCGCCATGGTGAGGTTCCACTGCACGCTGTGCAGGGCCTTGAAGGTGGCCAGCCCGAGCGACAGCGTCCAGCCCTCCTGGTCGACCCCGGCGTAGAGCAGCGGGCCGTAGTAGTCGTTCCAGCAGTAGAAGAAGGAGAACAGCGCGACCGCCGCGATCGCCGGCCGGGCCATCGGGAGGATGACGGTGAACAGGATGCGCACGTCGGAGCAGCCGTCCACGCGCGCCGCGTCGGTGTAGTCGCGCGGGATGGTGATCAGGAACTGGCGCAGCAGGAAGATCGAGAACGCGTCGCCGAAGAGCATCGGGATGATCAGCGGCCACAGCGAGTCGGTGAGGTCGAGCCGGGCCCAGATCAGGTAGATCGGCACCGCGACGACCTGCGGCGGCAGCATCATGGTGCTGATCACCACCAGGAAGGCGAGCTTCCTGCCGCGGAACCGGAAGCGCGCCAGGGCGTAGGCCGCCGGGATCGACGACACCAGCATGAACAACGTCGCCAGCGAGGCGTACACGAACGTGTTGAACGTCCAGGTGAGCAGCCCCGACCGGGCGAAGACGGCCTCGAAGTTGGCCCAGTTCCAGGTCTGCGGCCACAGTGCGCTGGTCAGCGCCTGCTCGTCGGTCATCAGGGCGGTCAGCGCCACGAAGGCGATCGGTCCGAGGAACATGATCGCCAGCGCGATGGCGATCGCGTGCTGCGCGATCCACATCAGGCCGCGCCGGCGCCGCCGTACGGCGGGCACGGTCCGGGCGAGACGGGAGCCCGCGGTGACGGTGGCGGTCACGAATCCCCCTCCGCCCGGCTGAACTGGCGCAGCAGGATCAGCGTGAAGACCATCGACACGGCGAACAGCAGCAGCGCGTGCACGCAGGCGAGCCCCATCGACCAGTCGCGGAACCCGGTGTGGAACAGGTGCTGGGGCAGGGTGAGCAGCGCGCCATCCGGGTAGCCGGGGGTGAAGGTGGTTCCCGCCGAGTCGGTCGCGCCGGAGGCCACCCGGGAGGCGATCATGGCCTGGGCGAAGTACTGCACGGCGTAGATCACCCCGGTGATCGCGGAGAACATCAGCACCGGCGAGATCGTCGGCAGCGTGACGTTGCGGAACTGCCGCCAGGCGCCCGCCCCGTCGATCGCGGCCGCCTCGTACAGGTGTCTCGGCACGTCCAGCAGCGCGGCCAGGAAGATCATCATGGTGTTGCCCACGCCCCAGACGGCGAGCAGGGTGAGGCTGGGCTTGGCCCAGGCCGGGCTGCCGAACCAGTCGGGGCCGGTGATCCCGACGAGGGCGAGGAGCCGGTTGACCGGGCCCGTCGCCGGGTTGAGCAGGTAGACGAAGGCGACCGTGCCCGCCACGGTCGGCACCAGCGAGGGCAGGTAGAAGATCGTCCGCAGCACGCCGGCACCCGACTTGATCTTGGTGAGCAGCTGGGCCACGCCGAGCGCGAAGAAGAGCTGCGCCGGGACCATGAACGCCACCAGCCACAGGGTGTTCCTGGCCGACTGGTACACCCGCTCGTCGGCGAAGGCGTACCGCCAGTTGTCCAGCCCGACGAACTCCAGGGTGAACAGGTCGTAGCGCTGGAAGGAGAAGTAGACCGTCGCCAGCAGCGGGTAGGCGAAGAAGACCAGCACCCCGACGATCCACGGGGCGAGCCAGAGGAGGGCGCGGGCGCCCTCGCCGCGCCGCCACCGGGGCGGCGCGGCGTGGGTGGACGCCATCATCAGCCTCCGGAGAGCTTCAGCTTGTCGTTGATCCGCTTGTCCACACCGGCCAGCCCGGCGTCCATGTCCTTGACCGCGCCCTTCTCCCACTGGATGAGGAAGGTGGAGAAGGCGTCCTGGTTGAAGACGCTGTTGACGCTGGCCGGCAGGGTCGTGGTCTTCGGGTGGGCGAAGATGCCGAGGAAGGTGGCGAACCTGTCGTCCTTGGCCAGCTTCGGGGACTCCATGGCGGCCTTGGTGGTGGGCA
Source organism: Sphaerisporangium aureirubrum (assembly GCF_042658925.1). Lineage (NCBI taxonomy): Bacteria > Bacillati > Actinomycetota > Actinomycetes > Streptosporangiales > Streptosporangiaceae > Sphaerisporangium > Sphaerisporangium aureirubrum. The sequence continues at coordinate 13,647 of NZ_JBHSRF010000039.1, read as the reverse complement.
CGTTGCGCAGCGCGTTCGACAGCGTCACCAGCGAGTCGGTGTCGGTGGTGAGGTGCTTGATCAGCTCCCAGGCGTGCTGCGGGTGCTTGGCACCCCTGGGCACCCCGATCACCGTGCCGGCGGTGAAGCCGCTGCCGTACAGGTCGGGCTTGTCGTCGGCGACGGGCAGCGGCGCGGTGCCGTAGTCCAGCGACTTCGCCTCGGGATCGGCGGCGATCATGGCGTTGCGCCATTCGCCGTCCACGACCATCGCGACCTTGTCCTTGAAGAAGGGGTGCTCGGAGCCCCACTCGTCGCCAAGGCCCTTGCGGAACTTCTCCAGGTTGTCGTAGCCGTACCAGTCGACGAGTTCCTTCTGCCAGGTCAGAAGCTCCTTCCAGGCCGGGTCGGAGCCGATCGCCGAGGTGCCGTCCGGGTTGTACCATTTGGCGCCGACCATCGGGCCGAGGTGGGAGGGGCTGTTCTCGTAGTACTGGAAGCTCGGGATGAAGCCGGCGACCTTGATGGTGCCGTCCGGGTCGCGGACGGTGAGCTTCTTGGTCAGCTCGGTCAGCTCGGTCAGCGTCTTGGGCGGCTCGTTCTCCTTCATCAGGGCCTTGTTGTAGTAGAGGCCGTAGGCGTCGGCCAGCAGCGGCATGGTGCACCGCTTGCCCCCGAACTCGGTGTAGGTGCGCGACGCCTCGGGTAGCACGCTCAGGTCGATGCCGTCCTGCTTGATGACCTGGGTGAGGTCCTGGAAGGCGCCCGACCTGCACCACTGGGCGACGTTGTCGGTGGTGAACGACGCGGCCACGTCGGGGGCCTTGCCGCCGCGGATGGCCGCGGTGATCTGGTCGTCCTGGACGGCCTTCTTCGCGGTCACCTTGATCTGCGGGTACTTCTTGGTGAAGCCCGCGATCGCCTCCTCGAACGCCTTGGTCTCGGCGTCCGTGGAGAAGCCGTGCCACAGCTCCAGCGTGGCGGCGGGCAGGGCGGCGGCCACCGGTCCGGTGCCGGTCGTGGTGGGCCGGGCGCCGAGCGAGGGCGCCTCCGTGCCCGCGGTACAGGCGGCCAGCGACAGGGCCAGCAACCCGGCCGCCGCGAAGGGAACGAAGCGCACGAGGATTCTCCTATGACCAGGCGAGAGAGGGGCGTACGGTCACGGTGCACGCGGAAGTTAGTAAATATTCCTAACTTTGAACGGACCATAAAAGCTCACCTCAGGCTGGTCAAGAGGCGACATCAACTCGTGACCGGGGAGATGCCGACGCGCGTCCCGCCGAGTTGGGAAGGACTCCTGACTAACGGCGGGGGGCGTGTCTCCGCACCGGGACGCGCCCCCGCCTAAGGCGGCTCAGAAGTCGTCGGCGGTGCGGATCCGGTCGCGGACCCAGACACCGGCCTCCTTGAGCCTGCCGGTCCCGGCGAACGAGCCGTTCGGGCAGGTCCCCGTGGTGAAGACGGCCCCCGTCCGGAAGTCGTCGGAGAAGTTCCAATTCACCCAGCTGATCTTCTTCTGCGCGAGCAGGTCGAGGTACTGCTGCGACCTGGAGAAGTTGTTCGCCCCGTCGCCGGAGGCGGTCTGGGTGCCGAACTCGGTGACGAAGATCGGCAGCAGGTCGGCCGCCCGGGACAGCGTGTTGAGGTACTGGGTGCCGTGCGAGGCGGCGTAGAAGTGGAAGGTGTACATGATGTTCGTGCCGGTGACCGGGTTGGCGCGGATGGTGTCGGTCTGGTCGCCGGGGCCGGAGACGCCGAGCGACGACCACGCGGGGGTGCCGACCAGGATCGGCGCGTCCGCGTCGTACTGCCGGATCACCGGGACGAGCTGGTTGGCGTAGTTACGGATGACCGGCCAGGTGACGGAGTCGCCGTTCGGCTCGTTGGCGATCTCGTAGAGCACGTTCTCCTTGGCGTTGTGCCGCTGCGCGATCTCGGTGAAGAACGTCCTGGCCCGGGCGAGGTTGAAGTTCGGGTCGCCGGGGTCGAGCATGTGCCAGTCCACGATCGCGTACATGCCGCGGGCGGTGGCCATGTCGATCAGGGAGTGCACCCGGTCGGTGAACAGCCGGGGGTTGGTCTCGTAGCCGTCCTCCTGGATGTACATGGAGATGCGCAGGACGTCGGCCTTCCAGTCGCCGGCCAGCGCGTCGAGCGAGGCGGCGTTCAGGCACTGGTTGTACCACTGGATCCCGTGGCTGCTCATGCCGCGGAGCTGGATCTGCTTGCCGTTCTTGTTGCAGAGCTTGATGCCGCACACCCGCAGCTGGCCGTTGGCCGCGACGGGCGTGCCCCCGCCGCCTCCCCCGCCCGTGGGCACCCCGAAGACCTCCAGCTCCCACAGGGAGTAGCCGTACTGCGTGCCGCGCCGCGTGCCGTACACCCGCACGTACCGGCCGGCGCCGCTCACCGTGAGGTCGTCGGTGCCGCCGTCGCCGGTCGAGGTGGAGTGGACGTCGGTCCAGGCGGACCCGTCGGGCGAGGTCTGCACCCGGTACGCGGTGGCGTAGGCGGCCTCCCAGGTCAGGCGGACCCGGGAGACGGTGTGCGCGGAACCGAGGTCCACCCGGATCCACTGCGGGTCCACACCCTCCGCGCTGGCCCACCGGGTGGTCGCGCTCCCGTCGACCGCCTTGGCCGCCTCCAGGCCGGACGCCTCGACCGACGAGGCCGTCACCGCCTTGCCGCCCGACACGAGCGGATCGGCCGCCACCGCACCCGAGCCGGCCGCGACCGCTCCCTGCGGCACCAGGAACGGCACGAGTAAAGACAGCACCAACGCGGCCACGACCGCGGCGATCCTCGCACCTGCACTTCGCTTCACTGACGACTCCCATTCTCCGGGCGGTGCCGCAATGATTAGGAAGGTTTCCTAACTAGGCTAGGAGCGTAGGTTGACCCGCCATCTGACACAAGACCCAAAACCGCGGCAAGGTGAACGCGCCGATCCCGGCGCGAGGCGGTGGCCCGGCCCTTCCGGCATTGACCTCCGGAGTCAGCGTGGAGCCGATTCAAAAAGCTCGACGAGGTTGCCGGCCGGGTCGGTGAGCAGGATCTGTCGGCCGCCGGGGCCCGCGATGACGTCGCCGCGGAAGGACAGCCCGGCGGTGCGCAGCCGGGCGATCTCGGTGTCGAGGTCGTCGACGATGAGATGGATGCGGTTGCGGCCCGGCGCGGCGGAGTCCTCGGGGGTGGCACGGGCGCCGGAGCTCGCCGGGCCGGACAGCAGCAGCCGTAGCGGGCCGCGGACCACGTCGGCGAAGGCGGGGGCGAAATCATTGCGTACGCCGAAGCCGAGGTGGGTTGTGTAGAAGTGGACGGCGGCGGCCACGTCGTCGACGACGTAGCGGACGGCGGCGAGCTCGTCGGGTGCTGTCACGGTTGAGCCTCCGGTTTCGTGGCGTGGGTGAGGACGGGCAGCAGGTAGCGGATACGGGTGTCGATCTCCGCCGCCAGGTGCCTGAACTGGTCGACGTCGTCGGTGGCGGCCGGGTCGGCGATGCTCCAGTGGATCGGCCGCGGCCGGTCTCCGAACTCGGGGCGGACCTCACGGACCCTGTCGCACAGGCTGATCCGGTGATCGAAACGGTGGCGGGCCACGGTGTCCAGATGCCGCGGCCGCCGGCCGGCGATGTCGATGCCGTAGTGCTCACGCAACGCCCGCACGGCGTTGGGATGCGTGCGCGGTGCCGGGTGACTACCGGCGCTGGCCACCTCCACGCGCCCGCCGGCGCGGTGGCGCAGCAGGGCCTCGGCGATGGGAGAGCGGGCGCTGTTGCCCGTGCACGCGAACAGCACGCTTGACCGGGCCGGGGATTCCGCGATCGCGGCAGGTGGCGGGGTGAGATCGAGGCGCAGCCCCGGGTGCAGGGCGGCACCGGCGCCGGCCAGCGCGTCCGCGCAGCGTTCCAGGTCGAGGTGGTGATAGTGGTCGCGGGCGTCGAAGCTGCTCCGGCGGGCGGTGACCAGCCCGCTCCCACGCAGCAGCCGCAGATGGTAGGAGACCAGATTCTGCGGCTGACCGAGCAGTTCGACGAGCTCGCGGACCCGGTAGTCGCTCACGGCCAGCTCGGTCATCATCCGCCACCGCAGCGGGTGAGCGGCCATCCGTACGAACGCCGGGGCCGTCCGAACCGGGGGCATCATGACCGGCAGAATACATCAAATCCATTTGATGGATCTGTCCGCGCGCGGCTTGATGTGGAGTCCTACGCGAGCTGCGGCCAGCGGACACGAAGGACGCCCATCCGGATGGATGGGCGTCCTGGAACGGGGGATGATGCATGATCGCTACTTGAGGATCGGGTACCTCTGGACGATCGTGGTGCGCGACCACCAGGTGCCGATGCCCAGGGTGTCGCCGGCGGAGGCCAGCGCGAGGCCGATCAGGACGACGGCGTAGATCAGGTGCTCGTCCATGAAGGGGTTGTTGGGCAGGGGCAGCTCGGCCGCCCACATCAGCACCAGCAGCGCGGTGCCCGCCACGGCGGCGATCCGCAGCCCGGCGCCGAGGATGAGGGCCGCGCCGATGCCGAGCAGGCCGAGCATGAACAGCCAGTCGACCCAGACCTGGCCGGCCAGGCCGGAGAAGAACCCGCCGAGCGCGTTCTCACCGGTGCCCTTGAGGAAACCGGTGGTGGGGCTGCCACCGTTGATCCATGCCTTGGCGGACGGGGTCGCGAAACCCCAGCCGAAGACCTTGTCGAGGAAGGCCCACAGGAAGGTCCAGCCGATCGCGATGCGTGCCACGGCCCAGACGTAGTCCACCGTGCGGGACCCGGCCGACGGCGTGAGCGAACCTGGGGCGTGGGAGGTGTGGACGGCGCGACGTCTTTCGGTGGCAGCCATCGTAGGGCCCCTTTCCGGTGATTCTTTGTCGTTGCTTTCACCCCCTATGACACTCTCTTCGCGCGCTCCGCCTTAGAGCTGTAAGGCTCGGGCCGAGGATCCGCAAGGCCCGTCCTGCGTGGGACCTTCGGCCCTGGATCGCGCTCGCGCGAGCGGACACGCTGAACGAAAGCCCGTCGTCCCGGTGTCCAGGCGACGGGCTTTCCTGTTCTCGCGGGACTCCGGTTCATCGCGAACCGGCCCTCCCGCACGATGCCCGTCACCGCACCCATCGCGAAGCCGATCGGGAACGGCTCCCCCGGAAGCGGGTAAGCCGCAGGTAGGAGGGGTTCCTCGCGTGGCACCAGGCGGTCTGGAGGCCGGCCACGACGAGCGGCAGGCCGCGGACCTAAGTCCCTCGGTGGCGGGTCGTCCGGCTCTCCCCCGGCCAGGTGGGTTGGCGGGAGTCTGGCGGCAGAGCGTGTGAGGGAGGCGTGCCATGATCGCTCCGCTGTGCGGCGGGCTCGGGGTCAGGCGGTTGCTCGTCGCGGCCGGGCAGGCGCCGTCGGTTCAGAACACCCAGCCGTGGTCGTTACGTTTCGTCCGGCGGGAGTCGGTCGAGTTGTACGCCGATCCGGGGCGGCGGCTCACGGTGAGCGACCCGCGCGGCCGTTCCCTGACCGTCAGCTGTGGCGCGGCGTTGTTCAACCTTCGCCTGGCGATCCGGCAGGCGGGATACCGCCCGCTGGTCGCGCCGCGTTCCCACCCGGGCCCCGGGCCGCTGGCCATGGTGTTCATGACCGAAGCCGGGCCACCCGGGCCGGGGGGGCACCGCCTGTACGAGGCGATCCCGGTGCGCCGGACCAACCGGGAACCCTACGACGCGGCACCGATCGCCCCCGGGGTGCTGGCCGAGCTGCGGATCGCGGCTAGCCGGGAGGGTGCTTGCCTGGTCCCGCTGGACGGGCAGGCCGTCACCGACATGCTGGAGTACGCCGCCATGGCCGAGGACCAGCTGGCCCTGGACCCCCTGTACCTGGCCGAGCTGGCCCGATGGGGCCTGCCCGCGTTCGTCCGCGGCCCGGCACCTGCGGGGGACCCGCCGTTGACGCGGCGCTTTGGCGCACGGGAGCGCAGTGCGGGGTTCGAGCCGCGACCGCAGTTCGCCGTCCTCACCACGGCGGGCGACCGGCCCGCCGACTGGCTGCGCGCCGGGCAGGCACTCCAGCGGGTGCTGCTGACCGCGACCGTGCACGGGTTGTCGGCGTCGTTCCTCAACCAGGCACTGGACCTGCGGGACATGCGCGGGCGTACCGATCCGCGGCACCGCCGCGGCCACCCACAAATGATCATCAGGCTCGGCCACGGGCCGGCCGTCCCGCGGGCACCACGCCGTCCCGCCGCCGAACTGGAGATCCACCATGCTTGACGAGTGCGACGTACTGCTACGCGACGGCGCCATCGCCCACGTACGCCCCCTGGCCCCCACCGACCTCACCGCCCTGCACCAACTGGTCGACCGCACCTCCGAACTATCGGCCTACCTGCGGTTCTTCGCCGGGGGACGCGCGACGGCGCACGCCTACATGGAACGCGTCACCGCTCCCGGCCACCCCGGCCGCGTGCTGGTGGCGACGCTCGGCGGGCGGGCGGCCGGCATCGCCGAGTACATCCCCTGCGGCGACGGCACCGCCGACATGGCGGTCCTGATCGACGATGAGGTCCAGGGCGACGGCCTCGGCACGCTGCTGCTGGAACACCTGGCGGCCCACGCCGCCGCCGAAGGCTTCGGCACGCTCGTGGCCCAGGTGCTCGTCCGCAACACCCCGATGCTCCGCCTGCTGCGCGACGTCGGGCTGGACGTCCAGATCCGCTACGACGGCGCCGAGGCCGACGTCCGGGTGAACCTGACCCCCGGTGCCCGCATGCTGGCCAACGTCGCCGCCCGCGACCACCAGGCCGGACGCGCCTCACTGGCCCCGCTGCTGACCCCCGCGTCGGTCGCGGTGATCGGCGCCGGACGCGACCCCGCGGGCATCGGGCACAAAGTGGTGCGCAACCTCCTCGACGGCGGTTTCCCCGGCTCGATCCACCCGGTCAACCCCAAGGCGGCGGCGATCGCCGGGCTACCCGCCTACCCGGACGTGACGGCGGTACCGGTGCCGGTCGACCTGGCGGTGATCGCCGTGCCCGCCGGGGCCGTGCCCGGCGTCGCGCGTCAGTGCGCGGCGGCCGGGGTCAAAGGCCTGGTCGTCTTGTCGGCCGGTTTCGCGGAAAGCGCCGGCAAGGGTGCCGAGGGAGAGTTGCTGGGCATCTGCCGGTCGGCCGGCATGCGCCTGATCGGCCCCAACTGCCTGGGCATCGTGAACACCGCGGCGCACCTCAACGCGAGCTTCCTGCCGCACACCCCCCAGCAGGGCGGTGTCGCGGTGCTCTCCCAGTCGGGGGCCGTCGGCGCGGCACTGCTGGACCGGCTGGCGGTCTCCTGGTTCGTCTCGGTGGGTAACAAGGCCGACGTCAGCGGCAACGACCTGCTGGAGTACTGGGAGGACGACGACGCCACCACGGTGATCGCCCTGTACCTCGAATCATTCGGCAACCCCAGGAAGTTCGCCAGGATCGCCGCCCGGGCCGGCCGCCGCAAGCCCATCCTGCTCGTCAAGAGCGGCCGCTCCGACGCCGGGGACCGCGCCGTCCGCTCCCACACCGCCGCCGCGGCCACCCCCGACATCGCGGTCGACGCCCTGGTCCACGCCGCCGGAGTGATCCGGCTCGACACCATCCGCGACCTCATCGACACCGCCCGTCTCATGTCCACCCAGCCACTACCGGCCGGACGCCGGGTCGCCATCGTCGGCAACTCCGGCGGCCCCCAGGCCATGACCGCCGACGCCTGCGAACGCAACGGCCTGATCGTCCCCGAACTCACCCCCGACCCCGAACTGGCCGGCCGCATCCCCGCCGCGTCGCTGCGCAACCCCGTCGACCTCACCGCCGACGCCCACGCCGCGGACATCGGCCTGGCCATCCAGAACGCACTGACCGAACCGGAGATCGACGCGGTACTCGTCGTCTACACACCCCCGTTCGGCTCCGGCGCCGACGCCACCAAGACCGCCATCGCCCAAGCCGCACGCAACGCCACCAAACCCGTCCTGGCCTGCGTCATGGGCCAAGACGGGCTCATCGACGGCCACGTCCCCGGCTACGCCTACCCCGAGCAGGCCGTCCACGCCCTCGCCCGCGCCGCGGCCTACGCCGAGTGGCGCCGCACGGCTCCGGAGACGTCCGCTCCCGTCCTCGGCGATCGCGCCGCCCGCGAGATCATCCAGGGCTCCGAGGGGTGGCTCGCCCCCGACGTGACCGAGCGCCTGCTGCGGCACTTCGACGTGCCCGTCCTGGCGTCGGCGACGGTGCACGACGCCGAGTCGGCCGCCGAGGCGGCCGCCGCACTCGGTGGCCCCGTGGCCCTCAAGGTGACCGGCCCCGTCCACAAGAGCGACATCGGCGGGGTCCGGCTCGGCCTGCGCGGCCCCGTGGAGGTGCGGGAGGCCTACCGGGAGATGGCGGCCTCGATCGGCACCGCCATGACCGGCGCGATCGTGCAGCCCATGGCCACCGAAGGCGTGGAGATCATCGTGGGCGGCGTCAACTACCCGTCGTTCGGGCCGCTGGTCATGATCGGCATGGGTGGCGTCGCCGCCGACCTCATCGCCGACCGTTCGTTCCGGATGCCCCCGATCACGCTGGAGACGGCCGCCGAGATGATCGCCGACCTGCGCTGCTCTCCCCTGCTGTACGGCTACCGAGGCCGCGGCAAGACCGACACCGCGGCCCTCGCCGGCCTTCTCACCCAGGTGGGCCACCTGATGGCCGCCCTGCCCGAGGTGGCCGAACTCGACCTCAACCCCGTGATCGTCACCCCCGAAGGCGCCGTCGCGGTGGACGCCCGCATCCGCGTGGCGCCCGGCGCGCACCTGCCCTCGCCCTACACCCGCCGGCTTCGCTGAAAAGAAGGAAGCGTCATGCGCACCACAGTGAACACCGTCAGCGGAGCGCCGGCTCATGGAGGAGCACGACGTCAAGCGGCTTTCCTGCCGGGGGACCTTCGTCCCCCTGATCGGGGACCTCCGCTCGATGAGATCCCGGCCGTGTCAGGCGAACGTGGAACCAGAGCCCGATACGAGGAGGTTTCCGATGACGGTCACCGTGGACCGGGAGCACTTCGCCCCGGTCATCGCCTGGCATGGCTTCCATGGGACGACGTGGCGCGCGGGCATCGACGTGCGGGCGTTCATCCAGGACAACTACACGCCGTACGAGGGTGACGAGAGCTTCCTGAGCGGGCCGACCGAGCGGACCCGGGCGGTCTGGGGGAAGATCGCCGAACTGCTGCCGGAGGAGCGGCGGCGGGGTGTGTACGACGTGGACGCCGCCACGCCGTCCTCGATCACCGCGCACGGGCCCGGCTATATCGACCGGGAGCGTGAGCTGATCGTCGGCCTGCAGACCGACGCGCCGCTCAAGAGGGCGATCATGCCGCAGGGCGGGCTGCGGATGGTGGAGAACGGGCTGGCCGCCTACGGTCACCAGCTCGACCCGCGCGTGGTGGAGATCTTCACCAAGTACCGCAAGACGCACAACGACGGCGTCTTCGACGCCTACACCCCCCAGATCCGCGCCGCGCGCCGCTCGGGGATCGTCACCGGCCTGCCCGACGCCTACGGCCGGGGACGCATCATCGGCGACTACCGCCGGGTCGCGCTGTACGGCGTCGACCGTCTCATCGATGCCAAACAGGACGAACTGCACAGCCTGGACAGCGAGTTCTCCCTCGACACCGTGATCCGCGACCGCGAGGAACTGGCCGAGCAGATCCGGGCCCTGAAGGAACTGCGGCAGATGGCCGCGTCCTACGGCCACGACATCTCCCGCCCGGCCGCGACCGCGCGCGAGGCGATCCAGTGGCTGTACTTCGCCTACCTGGCGGCCGTGAAGGAGCAGAACGGCGCCGCGATGTCGCTGGGCCGCACCTCCACCTTCCTGGACGTCTACCTCCGGCGCGACCTGGACGAGGGCCTGCTCACCGAGGAACTGGCCCAGGAACTGATCGACGACTTCGTGATCAAGCTGCGGATCGTGAGGTTCCTGCGCACCCCCGAGTACGACCGGCTGTTCTCCGGCGACCCGACATGGGTGACCGAGGCGATCGGCGGAATCGGCCAGGACGGCCGCACACTGGTCACCCGGACCAGCTTCCGCTACCTGCAGACGCTGCGAAACCTCGGCCCCGCGCCCGAGCCGAACCTGACGGTGCTCTGGTCGCCGCGGCTGCCCGAGGCCTTCAAACGGTTCTGCGCCGGGCTGTCGATCCAGACGAGCGCCATCCAGTACGAGAACGACGACCTCATGCGCCCCGTCACCGGCGACGACACCGCGATCGCCTGCTGCGTGTCGGCCGCCCCGGTCGGCAAGCAGATGCAGTTCTTCGGCGCACGGGTCAACCTGGCCAAAACACTGCTGTACGCCATCAACGGCGGCCGCGACGAGATGACCGGCGAGCAGATCGGCCCCGCCACCCCGCCCATCACCGGCGACTACCTCTCCTACGACGAGGTCGCCCCCGCGTTCGACCAGATGATGGACTGGCTGGCACGCACCTACGTCGGCGCGCTCAACGTCATCCACTACATGCACGACAAGTACGCCTACGAACGCATCGAGATGGCGCTGCACGACCACCCGGTGAAGCGCACCCTGGCCTGCGGGATCGCCGGCCTGTCGGTCGCCGCCGACAGCCTCTCGGCCATCAAGCACACCCGCGTGCGCGTCATCCGCGACCCCAGCGGGCTGGCCGTCGACTACGTCGCCGAAGGCGACTACCCGGCATTCGGCAACAACGACGACCGCGTGGACTCCATCGCCACCGGCCTGGTCCGCACGTTCATGGCCAAACTCCGCGAGCACCCCGCGTACCGGAACGCCGAGCACACCCAGTCGGTCCTGACCATCACCTCCAACGTCGTCTACGGCCTGCACACCGGCAACACCCCCGACGGCCGCCGCACCGGGGAGCCGTTCGCCCCCGGCGCCAACCCGATGAACGGCCGCGACGCGCACGGCATGATCGCCTCAGCACTTTCCGTGGCCAAACTGCCCTACGCGGAGGCCGGGGACGGCATCTCACTGACCAACACGATCACCCCCGAAGGCCTCGGCCGCACCCAGGACGAGAGGATCGGGAACCTCGCCGGCGTGCTCGACGGATTCATGGACGCCGGCGGCTTCCACATGAACGTCAACGTGCTGACCCGCGACGTCCTGCTGGACGCCATGGACCACCCCGACGAATACCCCGACCTCACGATCCGCGTGTCCGGCTACGCCGTGAACTTCACCCGGCTGACCCGCCCGCAACAGCAGGACGTGGTCGACCGCACCTTCCACGGATCACTGTGAACACCAGGAAGATCACCCTGGCCGAGGCGGCGGGCGAACTCCGCCCGCCGCCGACCCCGGCCGGCACCGGAGTGATCAGCACGTGGGACCTGTCCGTCGGCGTCGACGGCCCGGGGACCCGCCTGGTGGTGTTCACCTGCGGCTGCCCGCTGCGCTGCCTGTACTGCCAGAACCCCGAGACGTGGCGGGTGCGCGACGGCCGCCGGGTGACGGTGGACCAGGTGATGGCCGAGGTCCACAAGTACCGCCGCTTCATCGAGGTCGCCGGCGGCGGCGTCACGATCAGCGGCGGCGAACCCCTCCTCCAGCCTCGCTTCACCGGGGAGCTGCTGCGCCGATGCCGTGACCTCGGCCTGCACACCGCGCTGGACACCTCCGGCTCTCTCGGCGACCGCGCCTCGGACGCCCTCCTGGCCGACACGGACCTCGTCCTGCTGGACATCAAGTCCGCCGATCCGGAGGCGTACCGCGACCTCACGGGCGGCGACCTCGGACCGACGCTGCGTTTCGCCCGCCGCCTGTCCGACCTCGGCACGACGACATGGATCCGCTTCGTCCTGGTCCCCGGACTGACCGACGCCCCGGAACAGGTGGACGCCCTGGCCCGGTTCGTGTCGGAGCTCGGCAACGTCGAACACGTCGACGTGCTCCCCTTCCACCGAATGGCCACGGAGAAGTACCAGCGCCTCGCCCTGACCTTCCCCCTGGCCGACGTCAAGCCCCCCACACCGGAACTCCTCGCCCGCGTCCACGCCCAGTTCGCCGCGCACGAGGTTCCCAGCATCTGACCACGACCTTGATACGAGGACGCGAGACCCTCAGCGAATCGCAGCAGAACATTCGACGGCTGCCACGGGAGGCCGAGTTCTTCTCCTTTCGGCACCAGGCCGCGCGACGCTGCCGGCCACCACGTGACGAGGAGGGGAACCACGCGCACCGAAGCGAAGGACATCATGCGGCGTTCATCGAGGCCGGAGGACCCTCGACCGGGGTCCTCCGGCCTCGGTGTTCAGGCGGGGGTGGGGAGCACGGGGTGGAGGTGGAACATGGCCGTGTGAATCTCACCGTTGGTCCGGGCGGGGAGGATCCGGCCGGCGACCGCCTTGAGGATGTCTGACGTCGTGATGATGCCGACCGTGTGCCCGTGATCGTCTACGACGGGCACCGCGTCCCGGTCCGCGTCGAGCATGACGGCCGCCACCTCGTCGAGAGGCTTCTCCCGCAGGACGCGGGGCAGCCTGCTCGCCTTCAGGAAGTCGCGGACCTCCCGCTCCGCGAGGCCGGCCAGCGTGCCCGGCCAGCCCATCGCGAGGTCGTGCACGGCGAGGATGCCGTGCAACCGGCGCTCCTCGTCGACGACCGGGATGTGATGGACGCCCGCGCGCCGCATCAGCTCCCACGCCATGAGCGGGGACTCGTCCGGGGTGACCGTGACGACCACTCCGCTCATCACCTCGGCGGCGGTATACGTGATCATCGCTCCTCCTTTCCGGGGGCGCACGATGGCGACAGGGCAGTGCGCACTATGCAGCACACCGTGGCCGAAGGTCACCGGGGCCGGGGACCTTCGGACCGAGGTCGGGTCCGCACGTGCGAAGGGTCTCTCGTCACGCTGTCGCCATCGTGTCGGCGAGTGACTCGCCCCACTGGTGGGCGCGCAGCGACTCGCTCTCCTCGAGCGGGCCCTTGTTGCCGGTGACGTAGAAGCTCATCGGCCGTCCGGCGACGTGTAGACGGTGCCGTCGGAGCGCCTTGTACGCACCCTTGGCGGCGGAGCCGGAGAAGTGGGAACGGATCTTGGTGTCGAAGGCGGTGGCCGCGATGGGGGCGTTCACCCGCAGGGTTTCGAGCCACTCGCGTATCCCCTCGCCGTGGGAGACGAGTCCGCCCTCGGCCTGATCCTCGGCGGACTTGCGTGTACTCGCGCGCGACATGCCGAGGACGTGCGTGGGCCCGCCCACGACCAGCAGGGTCACGTCATCGGGCAGCTCGTGGGGGGCGCTGCCGACCTCCAGGACTTCGACGGGCATGCGGCTCATCAGCCCGCGGGCGACCTCTTCGGCGATCTTCTTGGTGTTGCCGAACATCGATTCGTACACGACGAGCGCACGCATCAGCGCTCATCTCCTCTCAATGAGTGGAATCACCTCGTTCGAGGGCTTCAAGTCTCGCCGTGCCGGCCGGGCGTCCCCAGGGCCGAAGCTCCCCGATGGCACGGACCTTCGACCTCGCCCTTCCAGCGTGGGGCCGGCGGTGCGCTATTGCCGGGGACCTTTGTCCCCACCAGGTGTGCCGTGAGGTGCGGTCGCGGCTGCCGGAGCTGGCGTGCCTGATGCTCACCTCCTACGCCGACGACGACGCGCTGTTCGACGCGGTCATGGC